>JBKJMF010000227.1:0-3071 GCA_046596525.1 Devosia sp.
CGAGAAGGTCGTGGCCGACTACATCGCCAAGCTTGGCGGCGCCTACACGCCCTACACCGACGGACGCATCACCGATGCCTCGCCGGCCCCCGCTCCCGAGCCTGCTCCGGCCGAGGCCCCCGCTGCTCCCGCGGCAACCGAAGCTCCGGCGGCAACGCCTGCCGCTCCGGCTGAGGCACCTGCCGCGGCTCCGGTCGCCCCCGCCGAAGCTCCTGCGATGGAAGCTCCGGCAATGGAGGCTCCCGCAATGGCTCCGGCGACGCCGGCCGCTCCTGCCGCGCAGTGATCCTGCAGCTAAGTATGGAAAGGGCGCCTCTCGGGGCGCCCTTTTTGTTTGCCGCTAGCGCTCGAACAGCACGACCTTGTCGTCGGCATAGGTGGTTCGGGCGAACTCCTTGAAGCCCAGCCGACCGGCGACGCGCATCGAAGCGAGGTTGTCGACATTGATCAGGCAGGTCATCCGCCGGCCTGGGAACTGTGTCGCGGCCCAGCCGATCGCCGCCTGCATCGCCTCGGTGGCATAGCCCCAGCCCTGAGCCGACGGCATCAGCGCCCAGCCCGCTTCCAGCGTGCCCTCGAGCGGCGGATCGATGATCCGGCGCGCCTCGTGGAAGCCCGCCTCGCCCACCAGTTGCCCGGAATCCTTCTCGAACGTCGCAAAGAATCCGAAGCCGAGATGCTGCCAGCCGCCGGCGCGCGTCAGGAAGCGCTGCCACGATTGCTCGCGCGAAAAGCTCCGCCCGCCGATGAAATGCACCACATCCGGGTCGGCCCACATGGCGGCGAAGGCGTCGAAATCCGCGGGCGTATAGCCGCGCAGGATCAGCCGCTCGGTCTCGATGGTTGGGATGTTCATGGCGTCAGCGCGGCCGCACCAGCTGGCGCCAGATCAGCAGCACGATGATCGCCCCGACAATGGCGCCGAAGAACCCGGCCGCCTGCCCCGACTGGTACCAGCCGATGGCCTGGCCGAGATAAGTCGCCAGCAATGCCCCGGCGATCCCCAGCACCGTAGTGAGAATGAACCCCCGCGGCTTCGGATCGCCGGGCGTGATCAGCTTGGCGATGATGCCGACGATGAAACCGATAATGATGGCGCCCAGAAAGCCCATAAACCCCTCCAACTGCTCGGAAACATAAATGGACCCGAGCCGGTTGGGTTGCAATGGGCGGGAGGCTGGCCCGCACCGACATGCTTCAGTTCACGGCCCCCACTGTCGCCATTCGCCATCGCCCTGCTCGCCAAAGAACCGCAGCACCTCGAGCAGCATGCCCATCGGCCTCTCGGCCCACGAATAGTCGGGCACGGGTTGGCCCCGAAGTTGGTGCAGTGCGATCTGCAGATGCCGCCACACGATCCGCGCCCGCAATCCCTCGTCGACGAGCCCGCCCTCTCGATAGCCCTCAAGCATCGCCGGCACCGCCCGCAATGGCACGCCGGCGAAGTCGCGCGCGACATCGCCCCACTCGCAACTGCCCCAATCGAGCACCGCGACATAGTCGAGGCTGTCCGCCCCGACCATCACATTGCTCGCCTGGCTATCCCCATGCAGAAAGCGCGGCTCGCCCGGCCTCTCGGCATACGGCGCCAGCCGGTCCAGCCAGCGCTCCAGCCAATCCGCCTCTGCCGCCGCAAAATACCCGGCCGCAGCGATCACACCGGGCAACGGCCGCGGGTCCGTCTTGTCGTCCCAGCTAAGCAGCTCCGTCGTCGCCGTCCGCTCCACCCCGCCATGCAGTTGCGCCAGATCGCGCCCCAGCTCCCGCCACACCACATCAGCGAGCGCCGGATCTGCCACGGCACGCTCCAGCACCCTGCCCTCCACCCGCTCGTAGATCCCATAAGCCACCGGCAGGATGGTGCGCGTCTCGTCGAACGCCACCAGCGCCGGGGTCCGCACTCCGGCCGCCCGCGCCAGTGGCACTGCCACCGCCTCGTTCAGCGCCGTGCCCTCGAAGCGCGGATGCTGGCGCGGCACGCGCAGCACGTGCCGGTCGCCCAGCGCATAGATCGCATTGAAGATGCCAACCTGCGCCATCGGCGCGACGGAACCGGCACCGATGCCATGCCGCTCTACAACAGCGTGCAGCATCTCGTCGGAGACGATCGGAAACTCCGGCAGCGCCACGATTCCCCCCTGCGATGGCTGGCGCACAACGATACACGCCAACCCGCAAAAGCAAAGGGAGCCGCACCCCTCGGCACAGCTCCCTGAAACTTCTGCGGCGGCGCTTAGTGCGTCGCCAATTCCTTGCGCTCGCGCTCCGACACCGTCGCGAGGTCCAGCACCTTCTGAAGTTCCGCCGCGTGGCGGAAGCTAGGCTCGTGCATCTGGCCAGTCTTCACCGCGTCGGCGAAGCGCTGGTAGTTGGTCGGCACCGGCGGCACTTCCATCTCTTCCCAGGTGCCGGTCTCGACGTTCTCGCCGAGGCAGACGCGTAGGCGCGAACCGTCGTGGCGGTGCTGCACTTCGACGCCGCCCTTCTCGCCATAGACGCGCAGGCGCAGTTCGTTCATGTGGCCGGTGGCCCAGCGGCTGGCGTGGATCACGCCCAGCGCGCCGTTGTCGAAGTCCACCGCCATGGTGAAGCTGTCATTGGCGTCGAGCTCATACTCGCCGATCTTGTTGTCGGCCGCCTTGTCGAAGGTCTTCAGCCGCGCGAACACATGCTCGATCTCGAGGCCCGAACCATACGAGGCGAAATCGAGGATGTGGACGCCGATATCGCCGAGCACGCCGTTCGAGCCATGCTTCTTCGACAGCCGCCACAGCCACTGGCTTTCAGTGCGCCAGTCGCCCCACGCCTTCGACACAAGCCAACTCTGCAGGTAGCTGGATTCGACGTGCTTGACCGCGCCGATAGCGCCCGACAGCACGATCTCACGGGCCTTCTGCAACTGCGCCACGTTCCGGTAGGTCAGGTTGACCATGTTGATCAGCCCGGCGGCTTCGGCCACCTCGACCATCTCGAACGCCTTGGTCGCGTCGGTCGCCAGCGGCTTTTCGCAGAACACGTGCGTGCCGGCCTTCAGCGCCGCGATCGAGGTCGTGTGGTGGATCGAGTCCGGC
>JBKJMF010000451.1:0-3406 GCA_046596525.1 Devosia sp.
CCACCCTGCCCGACTTGTACTCATCGACGGTGTGCTGTTTGTCGCCTCTGAGCGACACCGCCACCAGGAATGCCGCGATGCCGACTGCGGCAAAGCCGATCAGGATCACCAGCCCCATCAGCGGCGCACCGTAGGTGAACGACAGCGTAAACAGCCCGGCGGCTCCAGCGACCATCGCGCCGGCAAGGAACGTCACCACCATCCAGCCCTCGATGCTCACCGGCTCCATGCGGTTGGCATTGGGCTCGCTCACGGGAAAGCGGCGGGCGAACCAGTACTTGTTCATTTCGAATTCTCTCCGACTACCGGCCGTGCCAGGCGAGAGGTGGGCAGGTGGCGCGATCGTGCCGCCGCACCACCTCTCCTTCCGGGGGAGAGGTCGGCGCAAAGCGCAGGGTGAGGGGGCCTTCCCCGCCCACCGATATCACTGCGAACCGCCACCAAATGGGCTCTCCAGCCCAGCGCAAGGTCCATCAGCCGACACTGCCTTCCAGCGAGATCGAGATCAGCTTCTGCGTCTCGACCATGAACTCCATCGGCAGGTGCTGCAGCACGTCGCGAACGAAGCCGTTGACGATCAGCGCCACGGCTTCCTCTTCCGAGAGCCCGCGCTGCTGGCAGTAGAACATCTGGTCGTCGGAGATCTTCGACGTCGTCGCTTCGTGCTCGAATACTGCGGTGGCGTTGCGGCTTTCGATATAGGGCACGGTGTGCGCGCCGCACTTGTCGCCGATCAGCAGGCTGTCGCACTGGGTGAAATTGCGGGCGCCCTTGGCCTTGGCGTGCGCCGAAACCTGGCCGCGATACGTGTTGTCCGAAAAGCCCGCGGCGATGCCCTTCGAGATGATCCGGCTCGTGGTGTTCTTGCCCAGGTGCAGCATCTTGGTGCCGCTATCGACCTGCTGATAGCCGTTGGAAATGGCGATCGAGTAGAACTCGCCCGACGAGTTGTCGCCGCGGAGGATACACGAGGGGTACTTCCAGGTGATCGCCGAGCCGGTTTCGACCTGCGTCCAGCTGATCTTCGAGCGGTCGCCGCGGCAATCGCCGCGCTTGGTGACGAAGTTGTAGACCCCGCCCTTGCCGTCCTTGTCGCCCGGGAACCAGTTCTGCACCGTCGAGTACTTGATCTCGGCATCGGCCATGGCAACGAGCTCGACCACGGCTGCATGCAGCTGGTGCTCGGCGCGTGCCGGCGCCGTGCAGCCTTCGAGATAGCTCACATAGGAGCCTTCATCGGCGATCAGAAGCGTGCGCTCGAACTGGCCGGTCTTGGCCTCGTTGATACGGAAATAGGTCGAAAGCTCCATCGGGCAGCGGACGCCCTTCGGGATGTAGCAGAACGAGCCGTCGGTGAAGACCGCCGAGTTCAGCGTCGCATAGTAGTTGTCGCTGACCGGAACGACCGAACCGAGGTACTGCTTCACCAGGTCCGGGTACTCGCGGATGGCCTCGGAGATCGAGCAGAAGATGATGCCCATCTTCTCGAGCTCGGCACGGAACGTGGTGCCGACCGAAACGGAATCGATCACCGCGTCGACGGCAACCTTCGGCTGCTCGATGCCAGCCAGAAGCTCACGCTCCTTCAGCGGCACGCCCAGCTTCTCGTACATCTCCAGCAGTGCCGGATCGATGTCCGCGAGGCTCTTGGGGCGGTTCGAGCTCTTGGGCGCCGCGTAATAGTACATGTCCTGGAAGTCGATCTTGGGGTAGTGCACCTTGGCCCAGGTCGGCTCGTCCATGGTCAGCCAGCGCTTGTAGGCGTCGAGCCGCCACTCCAGCATCCACTCCGGCTCGCCCTTCCGGGCCGAGATGAAGCGAACGGTGTCCTCGTTGAGACCCTTGGGTGCCTTGTCGACTTCGATGTCGGTTTCGAACCCGTACTTGTACTTGTCGACATCGAGCGCGAGCACCTTCTCGACGGTGTCTCCCTCGATCTCTTCCTTCAAAGTCGGGATGTCGTAACGGGCCATTGTCTTCTTCCTATGCTGCGACGCGGCGGGACTTGTGACGGCCCACCACTTCGCTGAAACCTTTGAGATAAGCCTCGACGTCCTCGATTGTAGAGGACCAGCCGAAACTCACCCGCATTGCGCATTCACTCAACTCGGCCGGTACGCCCATCGCCGCGAGCACATGGCTCGGGCCGACCTTGCCGGAGGAGCAGGCGGACCCCGACGAGACGGCCAGACCCAGCAGGTCGAGTCCCATCATCGCCACCGCGTTCTTCAGCCCGGGTACGGCGAAGTTCGTCACGTTGCCGATCCGGTCGGCCCTCTCGCCGAAAACCACGAGGTCGGGCGCGATCAGTCGCATCCCATCCTCGGCGGTCCGCACCAGCTCACTCACGTTGGCCGCGTAGAAGCGGTCGGCGAACACTTCGGCCGCAGCGCCGAAGCCCGCGATCGCCGCAGCCGATTCGGTGCCGCCGCGCCGTCCGCTTTCCTGGCCCCCACCGGGGATCAGTCGAACCTGATCGGCATGGCCCTTCATCAGCAGCGCGCCGATTCCGGCCGGAGCGCCGATCTTGTGGCCGCTCACCGCCATCATATCGGGTGCGCGAGAGGCAAATTCGAGCCCCACCTTGCCAAACGCCTGCACCGCATCGACAAAAAGGTGGTGCGGGCTCGTGCCCACCAGAACTTCGATCCGGTCGACCGGCTGGATCACGCCGGTCTCGTTGTTGACTAGGTGCACCGCGACCAGCACGCGCATCCCGACGAGGTCCGCGGCAGCCAGCGCCGCCGCGATCTCCTCGACCTTGATCACTCCATCAGCATCGAGGCCGACCTTCTTCACCTGCAGCCCAGTCGCCTCGGCAGCCTTCAGCACCGCCGCATGCTCGCCTTCCGACACCACGATGGCATCGACGCCGAACGCCTTGGCGCCGCCGACGATCGCCTGGGTGATGGCTTCCGTGGCCGACCCCGTGAACACCACTTGGTCACGCTCGGCCCCGGCCAGGCGGGCAACCTGGGCGCGTGCCTTGTCGATCACGGCGCGGAGCGCCCTGCCGTGGGCATGCACCGACGAGGGGTTGCCGACGAGGTCAAGCGCACCAATATGGGCGGCACGCGCCTCTGGCAGAAGCGGCGCCGACGCATTGTGATCGAGATAGATCGACTGTCGCGTCATGAACCCAAGGCTCGCCTGATCTGTTCCGAATGCAGGCTGCGACGCCGAGGCGCTCGCAGGAGCCCGAAACAATTCTTGAAATCGGGCGCTCACTTTCTCTACAAGGAGCGCTCACTAGCAACCGGAAGCGGTTGGAACACCAACTGCCGCCTGCGAAAACCCAGTTTAGAACTATTCGAAACTGGACTTTTCGACCCATGTTTTAGGGAGCGGCGCACCATTCGTCAAGCCGAGAGACCGGCCCGGGCGCGAGCATCAGCTATGCGCCTTA
>JBKJMF010000452.1:0-4546 GCA_046596525.1 Devosia sp.
AATGGGCGAGCCGGTCGCCATCCGCGATCTGGCCGAGAACATGATCCGGCTCGCCGGCCTGTCGGTCAAATCCGACGACAACCCCAAGGGCGACATCGCCATCGCCGAAACCGGCGCGCGGCCGGGCGAAAAGCTCACCGAGGAGCTGTTTTTCGATCCGGCCAACGCGCTCCGCACCACGCAGTCCAAGATCCTCCGCTCGCCCCCGAGCGCGCGCCCGACCGACGACCTGATCCCGGCCCTCGCTGCTTTGACCGCGGCGCTCGAGGCCGAAGACGAAGCCGAACTGCGCCGCGTGCTGTTCGACTACGTGGAGGTCTGAGCCACGGTGCTGATCGCCCAGCTATCCGACCCACATGTCTGTGCGCCCGGCACGCTCTATCAGGGGCTTGTCGATTCCAATGCCATGTTCGAGGTCGCCATCCGCCGCCTCGTCGCGCTCGATCCGGTGCCCGATCTGGTGCTGCTTACCGGCGATGTGACCGAGCATGCGACGGCGGAGGAGTACCGGCACGCGCGCCGATTGATGGCCGCCATTGCGCCACCCATTCTCGCCATCCCGGGCAACCACGACGAACGCGAGGCGTTCCGCGCCGCCTTCGCCGATCTCGGCTTTCTGCCGCCCAATGGTCCGTTGCACTTCAGCAGCGGCGCTCACGGCCCGGTCCGGGTGCTCGGCCTCGATATCAGTGTGCCCGGTCACCACCACGGCGATTTCGACGACGCCGCAGCGGAGTGGCTCGAGGCCGCGCTCGCCGTCGAGCCGGATCGCCCGTCCATCATCATGCTGCACCAGCCGCCGATCTCGACCGGCATCGGCTTCATCGACACCTATCGCTGCTTTAACGGCGAGAGGCTGGCAGCGATCGTCTCGCGCTATCCAGCGGTCGAGCGGGTGCTCTGCGGTCACGTCCACCGCCACATCTCCGTGCGCTTCGGCGGCACACTGCTGCTGACCGCGCCGAGCACCACCACCGCCATCGCCTTGCGCCTCGGGCCGGATGCCAAGCCTGCCTCGTTTGTCGAGCCGCCGGCCATGCTGCTGCACCACTGGCGGCCTGACGCCGGCCTCATCACCCATCACCTGCCAGTCGAACCGGGCCGGGGTCCGCTGCCGTTCTTCTGAAGCCGGCGCATAGTGCACCTAAGCGGCACCTGACCAAGCCGTTCATCAGGCATTCAAGCGCGACTGATCAGCTTCTGCCGATCAGCGTAGCGGCGGGCTTGGGGCTCCGTCGGCTAGCGCGTTCGGCTCCACGCCCCACTATTGTATCCCTTGGGAGAACTGCCATGAGACGAATTAGCCTCGCTGCTTTTGCAATGCTCGGCCTGGTGGCGCATGCCTCCGCGCAGACGCCACCTCCGGCGGTGGTCAGCTTCGCGACGATCGCCGATATGCCGACGCTGAAGGATACCTCCAAGCAGGACCATTTCGCCGTCACGCTCAGCGATGCGCAGGTGGTGACCAACATCACCGTCGATTGCAGCGCCGGCCGCACCGAGTTGCTGATCGTTCGCAACGACAAGGCCTGTGCCATCGGCGGCAATGGCTCGATCATCAATCCGGCGAACAAGCAGGCCCTGCCGCGCACCCAGTATCTGGGCCAGTACACTGTCACCGCCGACGGCAGCACCGATGCCAAGACGCTGTCGATCAACTACCTTGCCGTCGGCAAGGTGGCGCCCGACACCAAGCAGTTCGCCGGCTCGCTGAACCTCAAGCCGGAGCTGTCGTCGAGCGGGGCGGCGGGGCTGACCCAGTCGGTGCTGAAAAAGATCACCGGTGACACGACCGGCCCGATCAACAGCGCCGTCGACACCGTCGACCTCAACCGGCTGTTTATCCCTTCGGCGGGCCTCCCCTCCGACAAGGGCTGCACCTGGTCGGGCAACATGGTGTTCGCGTACCAGACCTACTCCTGGTTCCTGGCGCTTTCGGCCGATTGCAACGGCAAGGTCTATGAGCTGAAGGGCAACATGCCGTTCACCGACTCGCCCGGCGTCGAAAGCCAGACGCAGTACGACCTGACCCTCACGCTGCCCTCGACCGAGCTGGTCGGCGACGACGCGCTATTCGCCACCACCGACGAGAACGCCGACCTGTTCGCCTCGGTCGACGGCATCACCGGCACCATCCTGATGAAGAACTCCAACAACGTCACGGTCGACGTCGATGGCGAAAAGATCACCACGCCGATGAAGGTGGACGCTTCCGGGACGCTCACCGGCACCAATATCCCGATCGAAGTGGTGCGCTCCTTCGCCACCCTGATCGGCATCCTGCCCTCGACCTTCTTCGGCGCGTAAGCCGTCTCGGTCACAGCAATGGGCCCCGTGCTGGCGCGCGGGGCCTTCCTTGTCGAAGCTCAGGTCGAGAGGCCAGCCAGCTTTGCCTTGATGCTGTCGATGGTGGGCTTCAGCGCCTCGGCGCCGGGGATTGCCAGCACCTTGTCGATCACCGGGTTGATCTGCGCGACGATCGGACCGAGCAGACCCTTGACCGCGGTCTTCTGCTCGATGGTCGCGTTGTGGACCACCGCGCCGACCCGGTCGATCTCAGCCGTCACGTTCTGCAGCTGCGGCAGCGCCGTTTGCGCAGAGGCCGCATCGGTGACGCCCTCGAGCGAGGTCCGGAGCGTGCCGAGGCTGTCGGTCAGTGTTCTGCTCACGTCGATGTCGCCGATCACCAGTCCGGGCGCCGACACCGTCACCGGAGCCACGGCCTTGTTGGTGAACTGCTGGGTCGGCGGCACGTCGGGCTGCTGCCGGCCGAGGAAGAACCAGAGCCCGCCCGCCACCAGCACCAGCGGAACCAGCCAGGTGAGCCAGCTGCGGCCGGCGGAACGGGTGGCGGTTGCCGCTGCGGCAGCGCTGGCGCCGGCGTATTGTTTGGCCGAGGCTCCGGCCGCCTTGGCCGAGCCGGTTGCAGCGTTTGCCGCATTGCCGAGACCTTCGAGCACACCCGAGTCATCCAGCAGCCCGCTGAGCCGAGGCGGCATGGCCCGGGCGATATTGTCCTTCTGCGAGGTGAGTAGCGCGCCGAGGCTGTTCGCGTCGAACCCCTGCGGTCCAGCCTGCTTGCCGATCACCCCGAGCACCACCGGTGCGAGCGCGCCGAGCAGCGCCGTCACCGCGCCTTGGCCGAGCCCCGAGAAGGTCGAGATGGCCGAGGACAGCGCCGTCTGCGTGTTGCTGCCGAGCAGTGAGCCGACCAGCTTCGAACCGGTCTCGACCAGCGCGGTCTGGCTGGTGCCGCCCAACATGCCGGCGAGGCCGTCGAGTCCGCCCGCCTGCTGGTTGGCTGCGTCCGCCAGCTTCTGCGCGCCGCCGGGTTGCGCCGCGGTGCCGGTGATGCCGGCCAGCAGCGCCGGAATCGCCCCGCCGATTGCGGTTTGCGTCTGCGTCGCGTCGAGCCCGAGCGTCGTCGCCAGTTTCTGCACCATGTCGGGCGTCAGGAACTGCTTGATGAGAGAAACCAGATCGATAGCCATAGCAAACCTCACATGTCGCATCGCGGCCGCGCTGAAGATCATGTGAGGCAGTGTTTCGGGCCGTGCTGCAGGCGTGCTAGCCCCGCGCGGACTAACGGGCCGCCATCAAACTTGGTGGAATTTGCCACAAACTGGGATCGGGCGGCCTATTCGCCGGCGCCATCTCCGGCGCGGATCGGCTTGACCTGCTCCAAGTTCTCGCCGCGGAATTGCGCGATGCGCAGGCGAAAATTGTAACCGATGCGTTCGGCCCGCTCGACGAACAATGCCGCGATATCGGGCGGGCAGAGCTCCTCCGCCGTCTCGCGGAACAGCGCCAGCCAGCGCACGAAATGCGCGTCCGACAGCTCCGGGATGGCGATGTGCTTGGGCATCGGCCGGCCCTGGTAGCGGCCGGTGCCGAGCAGCATGGAGCTCCAGAAATCGGCGATGGTCTTGAGATGCGTCGGCCACTCGGCTTCCCGGATCACCCGGTTGAACACCGGCCCGATCACCTCGTCCTGCCGAGCCCGGCCGTAGAACCGCTCGACCACCGCGGTGACCATGGCGTCATCGAGCCCGGGCGGGATCAGCCGCCCGGTTGGGTGGAGGCGCGGGCCTTCGGGTTGAGTCAAGACGATGTCCTTTCGCCAAGCAAAAAGCCTCCCGCGAGGGAGGCTCTTGCGCGATCATTGGTGCTGGAGAGAACCAGCGGCTTTCTCATAAGCAGCTGTAGCAGCTATTCATTCTTCAAGTGGGGGTATGGGCGATACCCCCACCGATACCCCCAAAGTCGACGCTTTAAGAAGTTCGGGTACCGAAAGATGTTTTCTTCGAGCTTCTGGTCGTCCTCGATCCTATACGACAGACCGCTATCCCGTGCTAGCGTGACCGTCCCTCGGAGGGTTGTCACCACCGGGGCATCGCGATGCTCCCAATATGGGAGTCTTCGTGATGAGGATTTTATCGAAACGGCAGTTGAAGGAGCTTGTCCTCTACTCACCGCAGCATATCGCGCGACTGGAGAAAGCCGGGGCATTCGCCCGCGCCGTCCTGCGTTGTACATTCGCTGAGCT
>JBKJMF010000143.1:0-12035 GCA_046596525.1 Devosia sp.
GCTGAGCTTCATGAGCACTCCCTGCCCCGCCGCAGGGGGCTTTGCGTGGCCTATACGGTCGCCTTCCCGAACCGCAACCTTGCCGGGAAGGCTCCTAGAGTTGTTCGATCCGGATCATCTGCGGATCGCCGACGATGAAGCCGTCGCCCTTGATCGCCTGCAAGGCGTCGCGGACGGTCTGCTCCATGGTGGAGTGCGTGAGCAGCACCACCGTACGGGATTCGGTTCCCGTCACGCCCGGCTCGCTAACACGCAAATCCGGACGCTGGATGACGCTTTCGAGCGAAATGCCCGCGGCACCCATGCGGGTAGCAATAGCGGCAAACGCGCCGGGCACATCCCTGACATTTAGTCGGATGTAATAGCCACCCTCGTGCTCGCGGATCGGCGCGCGGCGATATGGCGTCAGTTCAGCCACCGGTACGCCGAGCGGCGGCACCCGCGTGCCGCGGGCGATGTCGAGAATATCGGACAGCACCGAGGACGCCGTGGGCGGGCCGCCTGCGCCCGGACCGGCCAGCAGCAGTTCGTGCACATGGTCGGTTTCGAGCGCCACGGCGTTCATCACCCCATCGACGCCGGCGATGGCCGAGGTCTTGGGCACCAGGGTCGGATGCACGCGTTGATCGATGCCATCGGCGGAGCGCTGGGCGATGCCGAGCAGCTTGATCTTGTAGCCGAGGTCGCCGGCCACCTTGATGTCGGCCTGGGTGATCTTGGTGATGCCCTCGACGAAAATCTCGTCGGGCGCAATCTCGCAGCCGAAGCAGAGCGAGGCCAGGATCGCCAGTTTGTGCGCGGTGTCATAGCCATCGACGTCGAAGCTTGGATCCGCCTCCGCATAGCCGAGTTTCTGCGCATCGGCGAGGCACTCGGCAAAGCCGATCCCCTCGCTGCCCATGCGCGACAGGATGTAATTGCAGGTGCCGTTCATGATGCCGTAGACGCGGGCGATGCGCGCCGAGCCGAGCCCCTCGCGCAGCGTCTTGATCACCGGGATGCCGCCGGCCACCGCCGCCTCGAAGCCGAGCTGGGCGCCCGATTCCTCGGCTGCGCGCGCAAGATTCACGCCGTGCCGCGCCAGCAGCGCCTTGTTGGCAGTAACCACGGGACGCCCGATCTCCAGCGCCGCCTTCACCGCAGCCAGCGCCGGCCCATCCTCGCCGCCGATCAGTTCGACGAACAGGTCGATGCCATCCGATTTGGCGAGCGCCACCGGATCGTCGAACCATTCGAGGTTGGTCGTGTCGATACCGCGGTCGCGGCTGCGCGAACGGGCGCAGACGGCGGTGACGGTGATCTTCCGCCCGAGCTTCTTTGTCAGCTCCTCGCCGTCCTTCTGGATAATCCGCACCAGCGTGGCGCCGACATTGCCGAGCCCGGCGACACCGATCCGCAGCGGCGCCTCGAGCGCCGCGTCGGCGTGATCCTGCATCGACTTGAGGATGCGGGTGCGCGTGTCGGAACGCGGCTCGCGCCCTTCCCTGAGGTCGAAGACGAACAGCGGATCGCCCGCGATGGTCCGCCCGAACCGGGTCGGGGTCCAGCCGCGCGCAGCGATGAAGGCTTCAACGGATTGGCGGAAGGACTGGATATCGCTCATCAAAGACGCTCTCGGAGTTATCCGAGAGCTATGAATAGGAAAGACCCTATCCGTCAATAGGATTGATTGGGGTTGACCGCAATGCTATCAATGCATGCAATGCATGCAAGGAGTCATCGAGATGAGTACACTTACCATCCGAAAGTTCGATGACGACCTTAAGGGGCGATTGCGCCGGAGAGCAGCGGCCAATAACCGGTCGATGGAGGAGGAGGCCAGGGTGATCCTGCGCCGCGGCCTGGACGCGTCGGCGAGAGGGACAGCTGGCGGCCTCGGTAGCGAAATTCGCAAGCTCGTAGAGGCGACTGGCGGTGTCGACCTCGAACTGCCTCCCCGCGGGCCGGCACGTCCCTTGCCAGATATCTTCAACGAGTGATCATCCTCGACACAAACGTGCTGTCGGAGTTGATGCGGCCCGACGCAGAGCCCAAGGTCATCGCTTGGATGGATGCACAGTCCCGTGAGAGTCTGGTGACAACTGCAGTCACCAAAGCGGAGATGCTGTTCGGTGTCGAAAAGCTGGTCGATGGAAAACGCAAAGCCGCGCTGACGCTACTCGTGGCCGCGATCCTGGACCGCTTCCCGGAGCGAATACTCCCCTTCGCTGAAGCCGACTCCGCAAACTATTCTCGGATTGTTGCCGGTAGAATGCGAATAGGACGCCCGATCCTGCCGCTGGACGCTCAGATCGCGGCTATAGCCCTGTCGCGTGGAGCCTCCGTTGCGACGCGCGACGGAGGCTTCGAAGATTGCGGTGTTGAGTTGATCAACCCGTGGTCCGCTTAGCCCTACTTCGCGACCTTCCGGACCGCCGCGGCGATCATCTCGAGATATTTCGGCATGCCCCACTTGATCGATAGCGCGCTGGACGAGATCACCGCCATGTTCAGCAGGCGGTCGTCCATGCGCACATAGGCGCCCCTGGCGATCTGCGGGATCGCGGCGATGTACGGCCGGGCGTAGAACTCGTCGGCGGCTTCCTTCGAGCTGAAGAACGGGATCAGCACGTCGGCCGGGATCTGGTCGGCGTTCTCGTAGCTCAGCGGATACCAGAAACCCTCGTTCGGCTCTGCCGCCTCAGGCTTGGCCGGAATGGTGAGCCCGGCGAGGGCCAGCATCTTGGCGCGGGCGTCGTCGGCGCCATGGATTGCCAAAGCGTTGTTGTAGTCGAGCAGGGTGACAGCACTGGCTCCTGCCAGTTCCGGATACTTGGCCGCCTCATCCTTGACGAACGTCTCGAGCTCGGCGACCAGCGCATTGCCTTGCTCCGGCTTGCCGAGCGCCTCGCCGACGATGGTGATCACCTCCTCCCAGGACGCCGTCCATGGCGTGGTGGGATAGGCGACGACCGGCGCGATCTGGCTCAGCAGCTTGTACTCGTCCTCGCTGATGCCGGAATAGACCGCGAGGATCAGGTCGGGTTTCAACGCCGCGATCTTCTCGATCGGCGCGCCGGCGCTGTCGTCGAAGGTGGTCGGTGTCGCGCCACCGGCATTGGCGATCCCCTCTTCCACCCAGGGCACGATGTCCTTGTCGAAACCGGCGGAGCGGAAGCTGGGGAAGCCAACGGGGACGGTACCCAGCGCAATCGCAGCATCGGTCGAGGACCAGCCGAGCGTGACGATGCGCTGCGGCGCGGCCGAGATTACCGTCTCGCCGAGCGCGTGCTTGATGGTGACGGGGAAGCTCTGCGCGAGCGACGGCGAGGCCAGCAGCGCGACGAACAGCGCGGCAAGGTTGAGGAGTTTCAGCATGATGGGTCTCACTTCCTGGCGTTGCGGGCGGCGGCCGCGATGATTTCGACGTAGTGCGGGAAGCCCCAGCGCAGCGACAGCGCGCTAGGGGGCGAAACGGCGGCGACGTACTCGATGCCGACCAGCGAGGCGAAGGCGCCCTTCTGGTACTGCGGCTGGCTCTGTGCATAGGGCTTGGCGAAGAACTCATCCGACGCCGCCTGGGTCTCGTAATAGGTGATGAGGATGTCGCTGGTGAGCTTATCGAACAGCTCGTAGCTCAGCGGGTAGAAGAACGAGCCGTCCTTGGGCGAGAGTTCGGTGACGCTGGGCGCCAGCACCAGCCCGATATCGGTGAGGAACTCTATCCGCGCGTCGAGCGCGTCATAGACCGCGATCGAGCCGTCGAAGTCGTTCACCCCTGCAAAGGTGGTGCCGGCGATCTCGGGATACTTGGCCGCCTCGTCGGCGACGAACTTCAGGGTACCGGCGACCACCTGCTCCGCTTCCGCCGGCTTGCCGACGATCTGGCCGACGATCCGGGTCACGTCCTGCCACGGTGTGCTCCAGGGCTGGTCCGGATAGGCCACGGTCAGCGCGATCTGGCTCAGCCGGGCGTACTGCTCGGCATTGATGCCGGAGAACACGGCGACGATCACATCGGGCTTCGCTGCGGCGATCTGCTCGAACGGGATTTCCTGGGTGTCGGAGAGCTGGATCGGGGTCGCCGCGCCCAGTTCCTTGAGCTTCTCCTCGGTCCACGGATGCAGCCCATTCTCGCCACCGCCATAGGTGGAGAACGGCATGGCCACCGGCACCACGCCGAGCGCCAGCAGCGCATCATGGTTGCCCCAGCCCCAGGTGACGATACGCGCGGGCGCCTTCTCGATCACCGTTTCGCCGAAGGCATGCTTGACGGTGACGGGGAAGGATTGCGCCGCGGCGGGCGCGATGGCGAGGGCGACGACGAGAAGCGTCAGGGCGGCGAGGAGGCGGCGGAACATGATGGAGCCTTCAGATAGAAACGCTGAAAGCTGATAATCATAGTCATGTTAATTGGGCAAGCACTATCCCCATGCAGGATGTCACCCCGGCGCAGGCCGGGGCCCATCCCGAGATGTTCGGCACGTAGTGATCGCAGATGCATCTCAGGATGGGTTCCGGCCTTCGCCGGAATGACACCGTGGATGGGGCCCGCTTCGCGCATAAGCAAACGGCCCGGTCACCGACCGGGCCGCCGCAAACTCTGGTCCGTCCGCCTACTTCGCGGCGGTGATCGGCACGACGTTGCCGAGGCCCGGGGCCGCCGAGAGGAACTTCTTCACGTTGCGCGCCGCCTGCCGGATGCGCTGCTCGTTCTCGACCAGCGCCAGGCGGATGTACTGGTCGCCATACTCGCCGAAACCGACGCCCGGAGCGACGGCGACGCCGGTCTCCTGGATCAGGAGCTTCGCAAACTCGAGCGAACCCAGATGCGCGTACTGGTCGGGGATCGGGGCCCAGGCGAACATCGTCGCCTTGGGCGACGGGATGTTCCAGCCGGCGCGCCCGAAGCTCTCGACCATCACGTCGCGGCGGTCGCGATAGACCTTGCGTACTTCATCGATGACGTCGTCGGAGCCGTTCAGCGCCGCGGCAGCCGCAACCTGGATCGGGGTGAACGCGCCGTAGTCGAGATACGACTTCACGCGGGTCAGCGCGGCGATCAGCCGCTCGTTGCCGACGGCGAAGCCGACGCGCCAGCCGGGCATCGAGTAGGTCTTGGACATCGAGGTGAATTCCACCGTGATGTCCATCGCGCCTTCGACCTGCAGCACCGAGGGCGGCACTTCGCCATCGAAATAGATCTCGGAATAGGCGAGATCGGAGAGGATGAAGATCGAGTGCTCTCGGCAGTACTTGACCACTTCCTTGTAGAAATCCAGCGACGCCGTGTAGGCGGTCGGATTGGCCGGGTAGTTGAGGATCAGCGCGATGGGCTTGGGGATCGAGTGCCGCACCGCCCGGTCCAATGCGCGCATAAAGTTCTCGTCCGGCTCGGCCGGCATGGAGCGGACGACGCCGCCCGACATGATGAAGCCGAAAGCGTGGATCGGATAGGTTGGGTTCGGCACCAGCACCACGTCGCCCGGCGCGGTGATCGCCGCGGCCATGTTGGCGAAGCCTTCCTTCGAACCCAGCGTCGCCACCACCTGGGTGTCCGGATTCACCTTCACGCCGAAGCGGCGGCCATAGTAGCTCGCCTGGGCCTTGCGGAGGCCGGGGATGCCCTTCGACGACGAATAGCGGTGGGTGCGCGGGTCCTTCACTGTCTCCTGCAGCTTTTCGACGATGTGCTGCGGGGTGGGCATATCGGGGTTGCCCATGCCCAAGTCGATGATGTCAACGCCGCTGGCGCGGAGCCGGGCCTTGATCGGATCGATGTGGGCGAAAACGTAGGGCGGGAGGCGGCGGATGCGGTGGAAATCTTCGTTCATTGGAACCTCGGTGATCCGCGACGCACCCTTGGTGCATGCAACGCCTTCATGGAGGCGGCGATTATCGCGGAATTATGGTTTTGACTCGGTTAAGCAGCCGATGATTGGCCGCGCGGCTCGTTTGCTTCCGCCCTCCCCAGCCGCGTTGCGGCGCTCGGGGAGAGCTAGCGAGCGGGGGCGCTAGCGCATGCGGCCGCACCGGCAAAACCGGCGGCTGCAATTGGCGCTGCTACTCCCTGAGTCATGTTCGAAACCTGAGCGAGGATTGCGGAGCTTTAGTGGCGGCGATGGCCGGTGGTCAAGTGCGCTGTTGGCGGGTGTCGCCCTGGATGGGCAGATAGGCCAGGAACTGGTCGGTGCTGGCGGCCCAGGAGAACTGCTCGGCATATTCGCGGCAACCATCGCGCGGCACTTCGAGCGCCTTGAGCGCCGCGGCTTTGAGATCGAGATCGAGCACGCCTACCGGAGCGTCGCCGATCACGTCGATCGGCCCGGTCACCGGGAATGCCGCCACCGGCGTGCCACTGGCCAGCGCCTCGAGCAACACGAGGCCGAAAGTGTCGGTCTTGGACGGAAACACGAAAACGTCGGCCGACGCATAGAGCCGAGCCAGTTCCTCGCCCTGCTTGGGCCCGACGAATACCACGTCGGGATACTCGGACTTCAGCTTCTCGAGGCTCGGTCCGCCGCCCACCACAAGCTTGGTGCCCGGCAGATCGAGCGATACGAACGCCTCGATGTTCTTTTCCACCGCGACGCGGCCGACATAGAGGAACACCGGCCCATCCCAGGCCAGCGGCCCGCGCTTGCTCGGATTAAACAGCGCCGTATCGACGCCCTTCTGCCAGATCACCGCATTGGTGAAGCCGCGCTGCTCCAGCAGCGTCCTCAGGTGCGGCGTGCCCACTAGGCAGTATTTCGCCGCGCCATGGAACCAGCGCAGGAACCGGTAGCTCCAGCGCAGCGGCACCGGCAGCCGGGCCCGAAGGTACTCAGGGAACTGCGTGTGATAGGCGGTCGAAAACGCAAACTGGTGCTTGCGGCACCAGCGCCGCGCCATGATCCCCAGCGGCCCCTCGGTGGCGATATGGATGGCGTCAGGCGCCGCCGCCTCGATCCGCGCATAGACCGGCTTCATCAGCGTGCGGCTCAGCCGGATCTCGCCATAGCCCGGCATCGGGAAGGTCTTGAATTCGTTCGGCGTCAGCAGTTTCACCGCGATGCCGCGCTGCTCCATCTCGCGCACCACCAGTTCGATCGAACGCACCACGCCGTTGATCTGCGGGTGCCAGGCGTCGGTGACGATGAGAACAGTCTTGGGCTGCGGCATTGGCTGCTCGTGATTGGCGGCAATGGGTATCGTGGACGCACTGGGCCCGCAAGCGCAGTTCCGGCAGCGACCTATTGCGGGCGACGGCGTCCTCCTCCTACTCTCAGGCGACGCTGGAGCCGCAATGCCGAATCTCAACTCAGGACTCGGCTGGTTCCGCTACCGCCCTGCCCCCAAGCACGCTAACGCCGGCGACCTCGCTGCGGCTGTCAGCTTCCTCGACAGCACGCGCGCTGCCGAGCAGCGCTATGAAGCGCTGTTCCGCTACTTCGTCGACGGCTTCCTCGACGTTGCGACGCCGGACTTCGAGCGCGCGCAGTATCGCGGCATGGGCAGCTTGCATGGCTATCGGGTTGCCGGTGTAGAGGGCTTTGCGCGCACCGCGCCACTGTTCGCGGCATGGATTGCCGGTGGACGCAGCGGCACCATCGATGGGCTGCCGAGCGGTCGCACCGTGGACCTGGCGCAGATCCTCGTATCCGGCCTCACCGCCGGCTCCGATCCCGGCCACCCAGCGTACTGGAGCGAGCCACGCGACTACGCCCAGGTGCTGGTCGAAGCCTCCGATATCGCTATGACGCTGTGGATCGGTCGCGACACCATCTGGTCGATGCTCGAACCCCGGGTGCAGTCGAACCTGCTCGCGTGGCTGCGACAGGCTGCTGCAGCAGATCGGCCGGCCAACAATTGGCTGCTGTTCGGCGCGACCGCTGAGGCCGTGGTCGCGGTGCTGGAAGGTCGCGCGCCAACGGCGTCCGCCGGTTATGAGCGCTTCAAGCGCAATTACCTCGGGCACGGCTGGTTTTCTGATTCAGAGGAACGCCGGGTCGTCGACTATTACAATGTCTGGGGCATCACCTATCAGCTCGCCTTTCTGCACCTGATTCATCCGGGACTCGATCCCGACTTCATTCCTGATGTCGTCCGTCAGTCCGCTCACCTCACCTCGCACCTGATCAGCCCCCGCGGCATTGCCTTCATCGGCCGCAGCGCCTGCTATCGCACTGCCGCCGCAGCGCCGCTCACGGTCGCGACGCTGCTCGACGACGATCCCGAACGCATGGGCCTCGCACGCCATGCTCTGGATTGCGTCTGGCGCTATTTCGTCGCCAACGGCGCCCTGCGCGATGGCACGCTGACCCAGGGCTATTTCGGCGACGATGCGCGGGTGCTCGACAACTACTCGGGTCCCGGGAGCAGCCATTGGGGGCTGCGCTCGCTGATCCCTGCCCTGCTCCACCCCCCCGGCTCGGTCTTCTGGACCGCCGCGGATCGGCCGCTACCGGTCGAGCGCGGCGACTACCGGCTCGATCTCCCCGAGCTCGGCTGGGTGGTCGAAGGTGACCAGGCTTCGGGCGACATTCGCATCGTCATCCCGGCGAACGCGGGGCAGCATCCGGCGCTCAAACGCTACGGCTGGGCCCGCCGATTGGAGGAACTACGGCGGCAACGGGCGAACCGTCCCAACAACCGCGCCGCCGCCTACGATGCCGAAGTCTACTCGGTGCTCGACCCGTTCCCGCTCCGCCGCTAGCGCAAAAAGAAAAGGCCCGCCGAAGCGGGCCTTTCCAAATTCTGAAAACTCGAAGCTTAGCGCTTGGAGAACTGGAAGCTCTTGCGGGCCTTGGCCTTGCCGTACTTCTTGCGCTCGACCACACGGCTGTCGCGGGTGAGGAAACCGCCGGCCTTCAGCACGCCGCGCAGTTCGGGCTCGAAATAGGTGAGCGCCTTGGAGATGCCGTGACGAACCGCACCGGCCTGGCCGGAGAGGCCACCGCCGGAAACAGTGGCGATGACGTCGTACTGTTCGACGCGCGCAGCGGCAACGATCGGCTGCTGCAGCACCATCTGGAGCACCGGACGGGCGAAGAAGGCGTTGAACTCCTTGCCGTTGACGGTGATCTTGCCGACACCCGGCTTGATCCAGACGCGGGCGATGGCGTTCTTGCGCTTGCCGGTGGCATAGGCACGGCCCTGCGCGTCAAGCTTCTGCTCGTGCACGGGAGCCGAGCTCACCACGGCAGTGGCGGCAACGCTGGTGCCCAGGTCTTCGAGGGAATTGATGGTCTCGGCCATTACTTGGCCCTCACATTCTTGGAGTTGAACGAAGCGACGTCGAGCTTCACCGGCGCCTGAGCCTCATGCGGATGGGCTTCGCCGGCGTAGACACGCAGGTTGCCGTACTGCTTGCGGCCGAGCGGGCCTTCCGGGATCATACGGCGGACGGCGTTCTCGAGCACGCGCTCGGGGAAACGGCCCTCGAGCAGCTGACGCTGCGTCCGGTCCTTGATGCCGCCGGGATGGCCGGTGTGCCAGAAGAACTTGCGCTGATCGAGCTTCTTGCCGGTCAGCTTCACCTTCTCGGCATTGATCACGACGACGTGGTCGCCGGTATCCATGTGCGGGGTGTAGGTCGGCAGATGCTTGCCACGCAGACGCATGGCGATGATGGAGGCGACGCGGCCCACCACCAGATCCTTGGCGTCGATCAGGATCCACTTCTTCTGGATCTCGTCCGGCTTCGCCGTGTAGCTGCTCATTTCGTTTTCCTTGAAAGCGGACAGAGAAACCCCTGCCACGTATTCGTGGCGCGGATATACGGAGACGACAGGGAAGCGTCAAGCGGAAAGATTTTGTGATGCAGTTTCAATGGCTTGCACTGTTGGTATTATGATACCACATGTTAAGCCATTGATATTGCTCAAGATGCGCTCTTTCGCGGCGTCGCGTCGGCGAGATACGCCGTCACGGCCCCAGCCAGCATAAACGCCAGCGCCTGGTGCCCCAGCGCCAGCAAGATCGGCACCATGCTCAGCAGCGTCGCGATGCCCAGCACCACCTGCAGCAGGATCAGTGCCGAAATGCGCGGCAGCCAGCCGTGCACGCTGCCGAAGCCGCCACGTTTCGACTGCCGCAACAGCAGCCAGCCGACATAGAGCACCACGGCATAGGCGATCATCCGGTGGATGAACTGCACGGTCAGGGTGTTCTCGAACAGGTTCTTCCAGAACGGATCGATGACATCCAGCCCCTGCGGGATCAGCGCCCCGTCCATCAGCGGCCAGGTATTGTAGCCCATCCCGGCATCGAGGCCGGCCACGAAGGCGCCCGCGGCAATCTGCACGAGGATCAGCAGCAGCAGGAGCCACACCGGCCAACCGGTTGGACTCGTTGCCTTGGCCGGCTCGAGCCGTCGCGCTACCCAGATCAGCGCGATGAACAGCAGTGCCGCCGCACTCAGATGTGCCGCCAGCCGGTACTGCGAAACCGAGGTCAGCTCCGACAGCCCGGACGAGACCATCCACCAGCCGAGAAAGCCCTGGAAGCCGCCGAGCACGAAGAGCCCCGCGAGCGGCGCCGCGAGGTTCCAGGTGAAGCGCCTCTGCACCAGGAACACCAGGAACGGCACCGCAAACGCCAGCCCGATGAAGCGGCCGAGGAAACGGTGCGCCCATTCCCACCAGAAGATCGACTTGAAGTCCTCGATCCCCATCCAGGAATTCTGCACGCCCTGCGGAATCTGCTTGTAGGCCTCGAACTCGGCCTGCCAGTCGGCATCCGACAGCGGCGGGATCGTGCCGGAAACCGGCTTCCACGAGGTAATCGACAACCCGGACTCGGTGAGCCGCGTCGCCCCGCCCACCACAACCATGATCAGCACCAGCAGCGCCATGCCGTAGAGCCAGAGGCGGACCGGCTTCAGCCGATCGGCAACAGGGGTGGCCGGTGTGACGGAATGTTCGGTTGCGCTGAGAGCCAAGATGAGTTCCTTTCGCCCCGAACTACTCCCGGCAGCGGCCCTCTGACAATGGCCGCGATGCCGCATCTGAACCCACGAAGGCCATGACCCAGTCCACCCGCAAGCTTCTCGGCATCGTGCTCGTGCTCCTCTCCCTCGTCGTCTGGTCGACGCTGGGGATGTGGATCTACATGAGCTTTCTGGGCGCCGCGGCGTGGTGGCTGCTCATCGGCTTCTTCGCCGTGATGGGCATGGGCTGGTTCTTCCCCGCCACCTGGATCATCCGCTGGATGGCCAAGCCGGACGCCGAATAGTCTCGGTTCAGGCGTTGCCCCAACGGTTTTGCATCAGCTTGCCCCGAACCGTTCGTCATGGAATTCTCGACGGCAGTTGAACCTGCTTTCGGGGACCGTCAATGGCACCAAGCTGGCTCTTGCCCGGTCCCTTCGCACCGGAATTTACTGCGCTGGAGCGAAGCCACATCACCGAGCAGCTGAAACGCGGCTGAGAGCCCGGAGGCTTCCCTGGCGCTCGTTCGGGTACGGCCCGGTGTCACCACGCGCCTGCACGCAGTCAAGGAAGTGATCGAGCGCTACATCGTGTTGAGCGGCCAAGGGATCGCCGAAATCGATGGCACATCTGCACCCATAGCCGCCGGGGACAAGGTGATAATCGCTCCCGGCGTTGCGCAGCGGGTAACGAACACCGGGGCGGAGGACCTCGTGTACTACGAGCTGTGCACCCCCCGCTTCAGGCTGGAACTGTACGTCGACCTCAGCGACCGGCCGTCCGTCTAGGCTGAGGCCCCTACTCCCAGCGCACCTTGGCGCCGAGCGAGGTCAGCTTCTCGACGAAGTGCGGATACGCGCGGCGGATCGGGTCGGCGTTCTTGATGCGGGACTGGCCGGGGATCTGGATCGCCGCCAAGAGCAGTGCCACGACGACGCGGATGATGTATGGGGCCTCCACCGTGGCCGGCCGCAGCGGATTGCCGCCGAACACCACCAGCCGGTGCGGATCGGAGAGGTGCACGCGGGCGCCGAACTTCAGCAGCTCAGCGCTCCAGCCGAGCGCCCCCTCGTAGACCTTGTTCCAGAACAGGATGTCGCCGGTGCAGCCGACCGAAATGCCGATGGCGTGTGGCAACAGGTCC
>JBKJMF010000319.1:0-6117 GCA_046596525.1 Devosia sp.
TTCACATTGTCGACGCCCTCGCGGCAGCAGAGCCGCACGGCCTTCAGGATCTCGTCGACGCCATCGGCGATGAGCCCAAAGCTCTCGGCGTGCATGTGTTGCTTGCGTTCATCGCCGAGCCCGCCGGTGGTGGTGATCTCGGGGCCGGCGGCGCGGTAGCGCGGGCCGGCGATGTAACCGTCCTCGATTTCCTGGCGCACCACCACGTCGATGCGCATCTTGGCTGAGGCGGCCGAGTAGCACGAGGTGAAGCCGTGGTTGAGGATCATGGTGGCGTTGCGCAGCGTGCGCAGCAGATGCTCCTCGGGCGGAATCTCGCCGAGGTCCTGGTTGCGGGCCGGGCCGACGAAGCTCAGGTGGCAATGGCCCTCGACCATGCCCGGCATCAGGAACTGGCCCTCGCCGTCGATCACTTCGGCGGCGTTTTCGACGCTAATCTGGTCGCGGCCGCGCGCCACCTGCGTGATGCGGTTGCCTTCGATCAGCACCTCGCCCTGGTAGGCATCGTCATTGATCCCGTCCCAGACGCGGACGTTCTTGATAAGATACGAGCTCATTGGGTTCCCCTCCCTCTGTCGGCCGGGCGGTCTCCGGATTGTTGGGGATGGCCGCCGCGCCTTGCCTCGAACGATAGGCCTGCCGCCGTGGCGCACTACGGGCATGTTCGGCAATGAGTCCGGGATATGAGACATTGACTCGGTCGCCGTGCGGGCGCTCGATCTGCCGATGGGAGCCAAACGCCGCAACGGGGTGGAGGCAGCCATCGCCCTGCTCGAGGCGCTGGCTGATGCCGGTCCGGCGCGGCCAGGAGCACTGGCGCTGCAGCTGGGGTTGTCGCGCGCAAGCCTGCACCGGATCGCGAGCGACCTCGCTGGGGAGGGGCTGGTAACGCAATCGCGCGGGCGACTGGCACTGGGACCGGTGGTCGCCGGTTTTCTCGCCGGACATGCCGCACGGCTCAGCGCCGAACCACCGATGGAGGGGCGTGTTGCGCCAGCCGCAGCACCGCTGAGGCTGACCGCTCCTCCACCGTTGCAGCGCCGTCGGCAGTTGCGGATCGGCTTCTCCAATGCCGGCATGGACAACCTCTGGCGGGTGGCGCTGGTGCACAGTGTCGAGCACGCGGCGGCGGAGTTGGCAGCGGAGATCGACTGGTTCGCGGTGCGGCAGGCGGAAGGGGATGCTGAGCGGCAGGGCGCGGACATCGCGGACCTGCTGGCGGCCGGGGTGCACGGTCTGCTGGTGTCGGCCGTGGATGCGGTGGCGAGCGCGCCGGCGGTAGCCGCTGCGATGATGCGGGTACCGGTGGTGATGGTGGACCGGCCGGTCGCTGCGGAAGTCATTGTGTCGGCGGTAGTTACCGGCGATGACCACGCGCTGGGCACAACCACGGCGCTGTGGCTGGCGGAAACACTGAAAGGGACCGGCCGCATCCTGATGCTCGCCGGGCGGCAGGATGCCGAGCCGGCGCGGCGACGACTTGCGGCGGCCAAGGCAGTGTTCGGCGGGTTTGCCGGAATGGAAGTGCTGGAGACGGCGTGGACCGACTGGCGCCGCGACCGTGCGTTTGATCGCGTCGCCGCCGCTCTCCATCGCTGGCGCGGCGACATTGCCGGCGTGTGGTGCGACAGCGGCCTGCAAGGCGCGGGGTCGCTGCAGGCATTTCTCGCCGCCGGGTATCGTCCGGGAGAGATCCCTCCCCACACTGGAGGCGACCTGAACCTTGCCTACAAGCTGGCGCTGCGGCAGCGGGTTCGTCTCGCCGGCGTCGACTATCCGCCGCAGATGGGCGCGCGGGCGATGGGACTGCTGCACGACCTGTTGCGTGGGCGCTGGGTGCCAAAGGAAGTGACCGTCGCCTCCGGCGTCACCATCACCCGCGGCCACGCCACCCGTTCGGTGCGGCCCGACCAGTGGGCCGACAAGCACGTGCGCTGGGACCTGCCCGACGACCTGGTGCTCGGCGCCGGGCTGGGCGCAGCCTACGATCCGCGCCGCTTCCGCATCCACTATCCCGGCAACCGCTACAACCGCTCGGCGGCGCGGCCATGAGCGCCGGAGCGCTGACCATGGCGCGGCTGTTGCGACGCGCAGCAGAGGCGCCGATCAGCGCGGCGGAAGTTGCGGCGAGCGAAGGGCTGCCACGCTCCACGGTGTTCGAAGTGGCGGCACGGCTCGAGGCGGCAGGATTGCTGCGGCGCGAAGGCGGTCAGCTGCTACCGGGACCTGCAGCGCTGCGGCTCGGCTTTGCAGCGCATGGTTTGGCCGCACTGAGTGGTCCAGCCGAGGCGATCCTGAGGCAGTTGCAAAGCGAGACCGGGGCCGATGTGGCGCTGATAGCCGAGAGCGGCGAGGTCCTGCGCCTTTGCCTGCGCCGCGATCGGCCGGCCGGCCAGACCATCGGTCTGCCGGTCGGCAACGGTCTGGCGCGGGTGGAGATTTGCCTCGGACCGAACGCGACCCGTGCCGAGCGACTGATCGCAGAGGCGGCGCTGGGGCGGGCGCGAGCGAGCCGCGAGTACTATCTGCATAGCTCGCTATGACTTGCTTCCCGCTTGACTCGCTGCGCCGCGCGCGTTCCGGTTGGCCATCGCCGAGGGACCCGCCGTGACCGCCATCGACCCGTTCGACATTCCCAATCTGGTGCCGAATTTCGCGGCCGTGAAGGCCGGCAACCTCGCGGCCAGCGCCAGCACTCGGGCGCGGCTGAAGCGGCGGCTCGACGTTCGGTACGGGGATGGCCCACGCCAGCGGTTCGACCTGTTCTTTCCCGAGAACGCAACCGGACCGTTGCCAGTCCATATGTTCGTCCACGGCGGCTACTGGTACCTCAACGACAAGGAAATGTTCGCTTTCCCAGCCGAGACCATCACTGCCAGCGGCGCCATCGCCGCGATCGTCGAGTACACCCTGATCCCCGGCGCCCGCATGGAGCAGCTGGTGGACGAGGTGCGGCAGGCGGCGCGGTGGCTGATCGTCAATGCGGCCGAGTTCGGAGGGGATCCGGCGGCCTTCTCCGCGTCGGGCCATTCGGCCGGCGGCCATCTCGCGAGCTATCTCGCGGCCCGCGCGCCGCACGAGCGCGAGGCGCCGCGCATTCCGGTCAAATCGCTGCTGCTGGTTTCGGGGCTTTATGACCTGCGCCCCATCACCACCAGCTACCTGCAGCCGCATCTGGGACTGACCAACGAGGAAGTGGCCCGTTTTTCGCCGCTCGAGGCCGAGCAGTTGCCCGGACCCAACGTGGTGCTGACCGTCGGGCACAACGAGACTGAGCCATTTCACCTGCAGGCGCAGGACCTCTGCTTTGCCGCCGAGCGGCGCGGCCTGCACTACGAACGGATCACCCTGTCGGGTCTCGACCACATGACCATCGTGCGCGACCTCGGCGTGCCTACGAGCCGCATGGGCCAGTTGCTCGCCGAGACCATCGCGGCGTCGCGGAGCTAGACCTCGATATCGAACACCAGCAGGCCTTTGACGCCACCTTCGAGGGCGGCGACGAGGCGCGCGCCGGCTTCCTTGTGCTTGCCGTCCACGAGGTAGGCGTCGCGGGCGGCGGCATCCGGGAAGTCCATGGTGAAACCGTCGACAAAACCCTGGTGCAGGCCCTCGGGCGAGACGTTCTGGCCGTAGCTCATCGAGTCGATCTCGAGCTGCACGCCGAGCGCCGCGAGTTGCTCGTAGATCCCCTGCTTCTCGTCGGCCGGAACGTCGGCGCGGAATTTTACGAACACACAGTGCCGGATGGTCATCAGTAGGTGGTCCTGCCGCCGCTCAGGTCGAACACCGAGGCAGTGGTGAAGCTGTTTTCCTTGCTCACCAGCCAGGCGACCATGTTCGCCAATTCGTCCACCTCGAGGAAGCGGGCGCGCGGGATGCGGCTCAGCATGTAGTCGATGAACTCCTTGCTGACGTCCTTGAGGATGGCGGTGTTGGCAACGGCCGGGGTGATGGCATTGACCGCGATGTCGTATTTCGCGACTTCCTTGCCCAGCGCCTTCACCAGCCCGAGCACGCCGGATTTCGAGGCGGCGTAGGCGGCAGCGTTGGGGTTGCCCTCCTTGCCGGCGACCGAGGAGATGTTGACGATGCGGCCGTAATTGCGGGCCTTCATCGACGGGATGACCACGCGGTTGACGTAGAACGTGCCGTTGAGATTGATCTCGATGACCTTGCGCCATTCATCGAGCCCGTACTCATCGAGCGGCGCGTTCTTGCCGGCGATGCCCGCCGAATTGAGCAGGATCGAGACCGGCCCAACGTCTTTTTCGACTGCGGCATGCGCGGCGGCGAGCCCGTCATAGTCGGTTATGTCGACGGTCTTGCTGGACGCGCCGGCGCCGAGCAACCCGACGGCAACCTTCAGCGCCTCGGCGTCGCGGTCCCACAGGCTGACCTTCGCCCCGGACGAGATGAAGCGCTTCGCGCAGGCAAGGCCGAAGCCGGAGGCGCCGCCGGTGACCACGGCCACCTGCCCATTGAGATCGATCTGATTCACGTGTTCCCTCGCTGCCGGGTTTTCCCGGCCGTTTCCTCGATCCGACTGCTAACATGTCAGTTGGGTCGAGGCCAGTCGTTCGCTAATCAGGATTGTAACGATCAAGATGATTGCCGCGCGAGGCGCTGTCGTGTGAGGATTATTTCACAGTCGGCAATTCAGGAGCGGGGGGCCGTTCCCAGCCGGTTGATGTGAGGCGTCACGCGACATGGCCTACAAACCTTTCGATGCCGATGCACTGATCGATGCTGCGGCGCCGCTGCTGCAGCTGCGTATCGCGCCCGAGCACCGCGCTGGCATCAAGCTGAATTTGAAGACCGCATCGAAGATGGCGGCGCTGGTCGAGCAGATCAAGCTCGACGACGACGCCGAGCCCGCGCCGGTCTATCGCCCATGAAGGCTTCGTCCAGCGCCGCCGAAATCGCCGATGCGGTACGGAGCGGCCAGACCACCGCGCGCGCCGTCACCGAAGCGGCGCTCGCCCGCATCGAAAAGCACAACCCGATGCTCGGCGCCTTCACCGAGGTCACCGCGGCGCGGGCGCTCGACCAGGCCGAGCTGATCGACGGCAAGATCAATAACGCCATGGATCCCGGCCCGCTTGCCGGTGTGCCGTTCGCGGTCAAGAACCTGTTCGACATCAAGGACGTGGTGACCCGCGCCGGCTCGAAGATTAACCGCGACAACCAGCCGGCGGCGCGCGACGCGACGCTCGTGACGCGGATGGAGGCGGCGGGCGCAGTGCTGCTCGGCGCACTCAACATGGGCGAGTACGCCTATGATTTCACCGGCGAGAACGTCCATGACGGCCCCTCGCGCAACCCGCATGCGCTGGACCGGATGACCGGCGGTTCGTCCGGCGGTTCCGCCAGCGCGGTAGCCGGCGGGCTGGTGCCGCTGAGCCTCGGCTCCGACACCAATGGCTCGATCCGTGTGCCGGCGTCGCTCTGCGGGTTGTTTGGATTGAAGCCGACCTATGGCCGGTTGAGCCGGGCGCATAGCTTTCCGTTCGTCGCCAGCCTCGATCACCTCGGTCCGTTCGGCCGCTCGACCCGCGACCTGGCGCTGGCCTATGACGCGATGCAGGGTTTTGACGAGGCCGACCCGGCGCAGTCGAAGCGCGCCAACGAGCCGACGGTGGCGCGGCTGAAGAACCCGCTGCCGGGCCTCCGTATCGCCGTGGCCGGCGATTACTTCCTCGGCTCCGCCGAAGCGCAGGCGCATGTGCAGAAGGTGGCGAAGGCGCTCGAGGTGACCAAGACCGTCACCCTGCCCGACGCGCAGGCGGCGCGGGCCGCGGCGTTCATCATCACCATGGCGGAAGGCGCGGGCCTGCATCTCGAACGGCTCAGGCAGCGGCCCGATGATTTCGACCCCGAGGTGCGCGACCGGCTGCTGGCGGGCGCCATGCTGCCGGCGGTGTGGGTGGACCGGGCGCAAAAACTGCGCCGGGTGTTTCGCGAGAAGGTGCTGCGGCTGTTCGAAGGGGTCGACGCTATCCTCGCCCCCTCAACGCCGATGAAGGCGCCGCTGCTTGGGCAGAAAACCGCGATGTTCGGCGGGGTGGAAATGCCGGTGCGGCCGAACATGGGGATCTTCACCCAGCCGATCTCGTT
>JBKJMF010000440.1:0-4491 GCA_046596525.1 Devosia sp.
CCTATGTGCCAGTACTCGGCCAAGCACGGCTTCGCCAATGACTGGCACCTGGTACATCTCGGCCGCTTTGCGCTTGGCGGCTTCGGCCTCGTGATCCTCGAGGCCACCGGCGTCGTCCCGGAGGGGCGAATCTCCTACGGCGATCTCGGCCTGTGGAACGACGAGCAGATCGGGCCGCTCGCCGACATCGCCAAATTCCTGAAGTCCGAAGGCGCCACCGCCGGCATCCAGCTCGGCCATGCCGGCCGCAAGGCCGCGACGCAGATCTGGTGGCGCGGCGGCTTCAACGAGACCGAGGCCGAAAAGCTCGAATACGGCTACGAGAGCTGGGTGCCGGTGGCGCCCAGCGCCGAGAAGCACTCGGAAAGGGGCGACTACCAGTTGCCGATTGCCCTCGACAAGGCCGGCATCGACCGCACCATCAAGGGCTTTGCCGATGCCACCCGCCGCGCTGACGATGCCGGCTTCGATGTCGTCGAAATCCACGGAGCCCATGGCTATCTGATCAGCCAGTTCCTCTCCCCGCTCGCCAATCACCGCACCGACGAATATGGCGGCAGCCGCGAGAACCGCATGCGCTTCGGCCTAGAAGTCACCGAGGCGATGCGCGCGGTCTGGCCCGAGCACAAACCGCTGTTCATGCGCATCTCCGCCACCGACGGCAGCCCCGGCGGATGGAGCGTAGAGGACTCGGTCGTGTTCGCCAAGGAGCTCAAGGCGCGCGGCGTCGACCTCATCGACTGCTCGTCGGGCGGCTTCGATGGCTACGCGCTGAAGGCCGCGCCGCTCTACCAGGTGCCGCTCGCCCGTACGGTTCGCGAGGCCGGCATTCCGACCATGGCGGTCGGCGTGATCGACACCCCCGAGGATGCCGAGCGCATTGTCGCTGAGGGCGACGCCGATCTGGTTGCCTTGGCCCGCACGGCGCTCGAGGATCCGAACTGGGCCGTCCACGCCCGCCACACCCTCGAGGGCGGCGGTGATGCCTACCAGCTGTGGCCCAAGCAGGCCCGCAACCGCATCCGCGACAAGGATCGCCTGCTCGGCGTTCGGCAGTAGCCGCGCTCATCCGGTGTTCATTTTGTCTCTCTAATGATCCGATTTCCGTCGCAATCGCCCTGCCTCCTTGTATGGCGATTGCGACGCACCCATGTTCGGACCACAACGGGGAGATTGACGCCGAATGACCAGCAAAGCCGCCCTCTTCGCCTTGCTCGCCATGTGGGGCGTCGGCTCCACTACCTGCCTTCCAGCGTTTGCCGAAGAGGCGACCATCGAGGCCGCCACCGACGCCAAGACCAGCAAGGCCGGGCTTGTCGACCGAGTCTGGACCAAAGCTGATGGCGACCTGCCCGGCGTGATGAAGATCTTCCTCTCCGATGGCACCCTGGTGCAGGATTCCTGCTGGGAAACCCACCGCCTGTCGGCCTGGGAACTCACCTCCGATACCGCGATCAAATGGAACGAAGACGGCATGGACATCAATGCCGACATCGTCTCGCTGACCGACGCCGAACTCGTCCTGAGCCTCAAGCTCGGCAGCGACGCCGTCGAGGAGAAGTACGTGACGGCCACCGTGCCATACGTCTGCCCGGACATTCCCAAGAGCTGATCTGCCGCTTCGGCAAACAAAAAAAAGGGCGCGGAAGTTTCCTCCCGCGCCCACTACCCTGCATTGGGATAGGTGCTACTCGGCTGGTGCGCCGACCACCGGGGTCGCCGTGGTGCGGATCGTCACCTGCGTCAGCACGAACGCCGCGATGGCGCAGATGGCAAAACCGAGCACCATCGGGATGGCGGTGCCGTCGTGGAAGGCACCCACAATCCCCATTACCACCGCCCCGAGGACCATCTGCAGCGTCCCCATAAGGGCCGATGCGGTGCCGGCGAACTCGCCGTGCTCTTCCATAGCGAGCACGCCGGTCGTCGGCAGCACGAGGCCGAGGAAACCGAACGCCACGAACATCAGGCCGCTGAGGACCCACATGCTGTCGATACCGGCAAGGAAGATCCCGGCCAAGAGCGTCATTGAGACGGCAAACCCGGTCACTGCCCAACGCACCACCCGCTGCAACCCGAAGCGCTTCACCATGAAGCCGGTCGCCTGCGACACCGCGAAGAACGAGATCGCGTTGACCGAGAATGCCAGGCTGTATTCGGTCGGCGTCAGCCCATAGTGCTCGATGAACACGAAGCTCGAGTTGCCGATGAAGGCCATGAAGGCCGACATCCCGAAGGCGCCGATGAAGGTCAGGCCCATGAAATTCCAGTCGACGAGCAGCGAGCCGTAACCACGGATCGCCCCACCGAGGCTCGACTCGGTCCGCATGTGCTTCGGCCGGGTCTCCTTGAGCGCAACAACCGACAGGATGAGCCCGAGCACGCCCACCGCCGTCATCACCCAGAACAATAGCCGCCAGTCGCCGAGGGCGATGACAATGCTGCCCGAGAGCGGGGCAAGGATCGGCGAGATCGAGAACACCAGCATGATGAGGCTGAACAACTGCGCTGCCTCGGCACCGGTATATTCGTCACGCACGATGGCTCGCGGCAACGACATCGCCGCGCACCCCCCGATCCCCTGGATGAAGCGGCTGACGATCAGCCACTCGACCGAAGGCGCCATCGCACAGCCGATCGAACCGGCGATGAACAGCGCGATGCCGGCATATAGTGGCGGCTTGCGCCCCACCATGTCGCTGATCGGACCATAGATCAGCTGACCGACCGCGAACGCGGCCATGAAGGACATCAGGCTGAGCTGCACCGAGGCGGTGCTGGCCCCCAGCTGTCCGCCGATATCCGGCAGGGCAGGAAGGTACATGTCGATGGCAACGGGGCCGATCGCCGACAACAGGCCAAGTACGATGGCCGACTTCAAGATTTTCCTGTTCATAGCAGTGATTCCCAAACTGCTCGTATTTAACTGATAGGTAGATAACTTGATGGTTTAGTACGTGCCCATCAGTCGGTCAAGCTGCGCGCGCGTATCACCCCCGCACGTCGTTTCATCTCGACCGGGTTCTACCCGGCTATGCTGCCGCTAATATGACGATGCCGTCCACAAAAATGGACACATGTGTCAAAATGACTTTTGGACACTCTTGTCCAATTCGTCAAGTACGATTATCATCGTCGTATGGAGATCAGCCACGACCTTGTTCGCAGCCCAGCCATGCAGCGGGGCAATTACAACAAGCGATGCGCCATCATCGCGGCCGCAACGGCGGTGTTCGTGCGCGATGGCTATATCGGCGCCAGCATCGACGCCATCGCCGAAGAGGCGAGCGTCTCCCGCCAGACCATCTACAATCAGATCGGCGACAAGGAAAAACTGTTCGTCGAGGTGGTCCGCGGCATCAACGAGCAGGGCAGCGCCCGGCTGGTCGAAACCCTCGCGACGTTCCCCGACGCCCCCGAGGACATCGGCCGCGAGCTGGTGGCTTTCGCGATCCGGCTGACTCGCAACTGCCTCTGCGACGGCAATTCCCGCGCGCTCCGGAAGCTGATCGAGAATGAGGGCAGCCGCTATCCCGAGTTGTTCGAGACCTGGAAAGACTATGGCCCGGGCAAGAACTGGCCCGCCATTTCCGCCCGCTTCGCCCGCCTCGCCCGCGCCGGCGATATCGAACTCGATGATCCGGACCTCGCGGCCCGGCAGTTCATGGCCCTGATCGGCGCCGATCTCCCCAATGAGCCCGGCGCGATGGTGAGCGACGCCCAGCTCGAGCAGGCCGCACGCAATGGTGTGAAGACCTTTCTCCGCGCCTACGGCAAGCGCGAAGCCGCGATGGCGCTTTAGAGCGCCAGATAGCCGCGATAAGCGATCAGCCGGCCGAACAGCGGCAGCCGGATTTCGACATCGAACCGGTGGCGTCCGCCCTCGTCCACCCGCTCCTCGGCCTTGATTTTCGGCAGCAGGAAACCCGGCAGCGGCATCCCCCATAGCCGTCCCGAGACCCGCTGCATATCGAGCCCGTCGCCCCGCGGCACCAGTCGCATGCGGATCGCCACCGGCCCGAACTGCTCCTCGATCAACCCGTTGGGCACCGCGCTCATCTCCGAGCGCATCGGCTTGTCGGCGAAAAACCGCGTCCAGTGCTCGCGCCCATCACGGCTTTCGATCACCACCCGCAACGGCAGCCTGCCTTCCTCCACCGGCAAGCCGAACCGCCGCGCGATGAACCGGGTGATGGCATTCTCCGCCGGCCCCACCACCGCTTCGCCCTCGGCAATCACCGCCGGCCGGCCGCGATGCAGCCGCCGCGTCACCTCGGGCAGCCGGTCGAACCCGTCGCCCATGACGCGCCGGTAAAGTGGCTTCTCGCCCCGGAACGCCATCTGCTTGGTCTCGATGGCGAGGCCCTCGAACCACGGCTTGATCTGCTCGAGGCTGATGATCCCGGCTGCCGATCGGGCACCGCCGCGCAGCCGCCCGCCCAGCGTCAGCATCTCGATCACCGCCGCCGCCGGCGCCACTGGCACATATGG
>JBKJMF010000064.1:0-10470 GCA_046596525.1 Devosia sp.
GCAAGTCGATGTCTTCCGCGATCCTTACCGAAGAAGCGCGTCTCGCACAGGTGCCGGTGCAGCCCCGTCTGCTCGCCGTCGACTACCAGCTGGTCGTTCCCGTCGACACCACCGTGCGGGTGCAGGTCACCGCCGATCCGTCGGGCGTAATCCACGCCTTCGCGGTGCCCTCGTTCGGCATCAAGATCGACGCCGTTCCCGGCAAGCTCAACGAAACCTGGTTTAATGCCCGCAAGACCGGCATCTACTATGGTCAGTGCTCGGAACTCTGCGGCAAGGACCACGCCTTCATGCCGATCGCTGTGCGCGTCGTGACGAAGGAAGAATTCGCAGCCTGGATGGCAGCGTTCGAGGCGGGTACCGTCGACGACGCCAACGCTACCCTGCCTGCACTCAGCTAAGGACCCGTGCGCGGGTCCTCGACCCGGCGCCCCAGGTGAATACGATAAAGGGATCGCTCAGAATGGCCGATACTCACGCTTTGGAAGCCCATGATGACCACGGCCACGCCGCGGCGCATGATCATGGCCATCCGACCGGCTGGCGGCGCTACGTCTATTCGACCAATCACAAGGACATCGGCACGATGTACCTTATCTTCGCGATCGTCGCGGGGGTGATTGGCGGTCTCCTGTCGGGCGCCATGCGCCTCGAGCTGCAGGAACCGGGCATCCAGATTTTCCACGGCCTTGCGGCCATGGTCTACGGCACCTCGGGCGACGCTGCGCTCGATGCCGGCAAACACATGTACAACGTGTTCACCACCGCTCACGCGCTCATCATGATCTTCTTCATGGTGATGCCGGCGATGATCGGCGGGTTCGGCAACTGGTTCGTGCCGCTGATGATCGGCGCGCCGGACATGGCCTTCCCTCGCATGAACAACATCTCGTTCTGGTTGCTCCCGCCGGCGTTCCTGCTGCTGGTCCTCTCGATGTTCTTCGAAGGTCCCGCGGGCGCTTACGGCACCGGTGGCGGCTGGACTATCTACCCGCCATTATCGACATCCGGACAACCGGGGCCGGCGATGGACTTCGCGATCCTGTCGCTCCATATCGCCGGTGCGTCGTCGATCCTTGGCGCCGTCAACTTCATCACCACCATCTTCAACATGCGCGCGCCGGGCATGACTCTCCACCGCATGCCGCTGTTCCCGTGGTCGGTGCTGGTCACCGCCTTCCTGCTGCTGCTGTCGCTTCCGGTTCTCGCCGGCGGCATCACCATGCTGCTGACCGACCGTAACTTCGGCACCACCTTCTTCGCGCCCGAAGGCGGCGGCGATCCGATCCTGTTCCAGCACCTGTTCTGGTTCTTCGGCCACCCCGAGGTGTACATCCTGATCCTGCCGGGCTTCGGCATCGTCAGCCACATCATCTCGACCTTCTCGCGCAAGCCGGTGTTCGGCTACCTCGCGATGGTCTACGCCATGATCGCCATCGGCGGCGTCGGCTTCATCGTGTGGGCGCACCACATGTACACCGTCGGCATGTCGCTCGACGTGCAGCGCTACTTCGTCGCCGCCACCATGGTCATCGCGGTGCCAACGGGCGTGAAGATCTTCTCGTGGATCGCCACCATGTGGGGCGGCTCGATCAGCTTCCGTACGCCCATGCTCTGGGCCATCGGCTTCATCTTCCTGTTCACCGTTGGTGGTGTGACGGGCGTGGTGCTGGCCAATGCCGGCGCCGACCGTGCGCTGCACGACACCTATTATGTCGTGGCGCACTTCCACTACGTGCTGTCGCTCGGTGCCGTGTTCGCTATCTTCGCCGCCTGGTACTACTGGTACCCGAAGATGTTCGGCATCATGTACAACGAGACGCTGGCGACCATCCATTTCTGGATCACCTTCGTCGGCGTGAACGTGATCTTCTTCCCGCAGCACTTCCTCGGCCTTGCCGGCATGCCGCGTCGCTACATCGACTATCCGGATGCGTTTGCCCTGTGGAACCGCGTCTCCTCGATCGGCTACTACATCACCTTTGCCGGCCTGGTGCTGTTCCTCTACATCCTGTTCGAAGCCGCTCGTAAGAAGCGTCCGGCTCCGGCCAATCCGTGGGGTGATGGTGCGACCACGCTCGAGTGGACGCTGCCTTCGCCGCCGCCGTTCCATCAGTTCGAGACCCTGCCGCGTATCGGCGCCGACTCGAACCACTGATCCGCAATCTGTGCGTGGGGCCTTCGGGTCCCACGGCAACCAAGGCGAGACACATTGGCCTACGTGCACCACAGCACTGATGTTTCGGTCCACGCCGGCGAGGCGCGGATCGAGGACTATCTCGCGCTGCTGAAGCCGCGGGTCATGTCGCTGGTGGTGTTCACGGCACTGGTCGGCCTGCTGCTCGCGCCCGGCGGCATCAACCCCTTCGTCGGTGCCGTCGCCATCCTCTGCATCGCCGTTGGGGCAGGGGCCTCGGGCGCGCTGAACATGTGGTACGACGCCGATATCGATGCGGTGATGAGCCGTACTGCCAACCGGCCCATTCCGGCCGGCCGGATCGAGCGCGACCACGCCCTGGCGCTGGGCCTCGTGCTCTCGGTCTTCTCGGTGTGCCTGCTCGGCCTCGCCACCAACTGGCTCACCGCCGGCTTGCTCGCTTTCACGATCTTCTTTTACGCCGTCATCTACACGATGTGGCTGAAGCGCTCGACGCCGCAGAACATCGTCATCGGTGGCGCCGCCGGCGCCTTCCCGCCGATGGTTGGCTGGGCCGCCGTCACCGGCACGATCAGCATCGAGTCGGTTGTGCTGTTCCTCATCATCTTCCTCTGGACCCCGCCGCACTTCTGGGCGCTGGCGCTCTACAAGCAGTCCGACTACGGCGCGGCCGGCATCCCGATGCTGCCCAACGTTGCGGGCGAGCCGGCGACCAAGCTCCAGATCCTGATCTACTCCGTGCTGCTGGTTGCTTCGACCTTGGTCCCCAGCTTTATCGGCTTCATGGGCCCGCTCTATACCGCCGCTGCGGTGGTCATGGGCGTCTGTTTCCTGTGGTTCGCCTGGGCGCTGTTCCGCACCCGCGAAACCGTGGCGATGAAGAAGGCCGGTCGCGCGCTCTTCACCTACTCGCTCAGCTACCTGTTCGTGATCTTCCTCGCACTGATCACCGATCACGTTGCGCGCACGTTGGGGTGGCTCTGATGACCGAACCCACGAAGCGCGATGAGGCCGCCGATTTGGCCGCGCGCCGTCGCAAGCGCTCAATCGCTATCGGCCTCGCGCTAGGTGCGCTCGTCATCATTTTCTACGTGCTGACCATCGTGAAGATGGGACCCGCCGTGTTCGACCGGGTCCTGTGACATGACCGACGCCTCGCTTCCGCAAGAGCATCGCAACGACCACCGCAACCGCCGCGTCGCGCTGACGCTTCTGGTTGTGGTCGCGGCGATGGTGGGCGCTGCCTATGCGGCGGTGCCACTCTATGCGCTGTTCTGCCAGGTCACCGGCCTCGGTGGCACCACGCAGATTTCTGCCGGCAATCCCAAGGGCGCCATCGCCCGCGAGATGACCGTGCGCTTCGACTCCAATGTCGAGGGCGCGCTGCCCTGGACCGTGACGCCGTCGAAGCCCGTGACCGACAAGATTGGCAACGTCGAGACCGTGACCTTCACCGCGCACAACTCGTCGAACGTGCCGGTGACCGGGCAGGCGATCTTCAACGTTACGCCCGAGCAGACCGGCATCTACTTCAACAAGATCGAGTGCTTCTGCTTCACCGAGCAGACGCTGCAGCCCGGCGAAACCGTCGAGATGCCGATCGTCTTCTTCGTCGACCCGGATATTGCCGAGAACAGCGATCTCGACACTGTCCGCGATATCACCCTGTCCTATACATTCTACGCCGTTAAGAGCGAGGGAAGCTGACCATGGCTGCGCACGCCAAGCCCAACCACGACTATCATCTGGTAAACCCCAGTCCCTGGCCCTTCGTCGGCTCGGTCTCGGCCTTCGTCATGGCGATTGGCGCCATCCTGTGGTTCCACGAGATCGCTCCGCCCTGGATCCTGATCGCCGGCTTCGTCGGTGTGCTCTACACGATGTACGCGTGGTGGAGCGACGTCATCAAGGAAGGCAAGGCCGGCGACCACACGCCGGTGGTGATGATGCATCACCGCTACGGCATGATGCTGTTCATCGCGTCGGAGGTGATGTTCTTCGTCGCCTGGTTCTGGGCCTACTTCGACGGCTTTTTCAACCAGGAAGCGCACGAGCAGTATGCCCGTATCGCCGCCATGGGCCCCACCTGGCCCCCGACCGGCGTCGAGCTGTTCAGCCCCTGGCACCTGCCGCTGTTCAACACGCTGATCCTCCTGACCTCGGGCACCGCAGTAACCTGGGCGCACCACGCGCTGCTGCACCGGGACAAGCGCGGCCTTGTCTGGGGCCTGGTGATCACCATCGCTCTGGGCGTGCTGTTTACCTGCGTGCAGGCGCTCGAGTACTCCGAGGCCGGCTTCCAGTTCAGCGGCAACCTCTACGGCGCCACCTTTTTCATGGCGACCGGCTTCCACGGCTTCCATGTGCTCATCGGCACGATCTTCCTGATCGTCTGCCTGATCCGCGCCATGCGTGACAGCTTCACCCCCGAGCATCACCTCGGCTTCGAGTTCGCCGCCTGGTACTGGCACTTCGTCGACGTGGTCTGGCTGTTCCTCTTCGCCACCATCTACGTCTGGGGCAGCTGGGGCGTCACGCTCAGCCACTGAGTGGATCGATCGAGTTTGGCAAGGGCGCGGCGCACACCGCGCCCTTTGTGTTTCAGCGCTGCGCGACAATGCCGCGTCCCGCGCTTTCCGGATGTGCTAGAAAACTGCCATGACCGAACCGACCTCCGAGCGCTTGCCTTCTCCCTTTGCCACCGGCATTGCCTGCCGCTGCCCACGCTGCGGAGAGGGGCCGCTGTTCTCGGGCTTCCTGAAGCCGGTGAAGCGCTGCGAGAGCTGCGGCCTCGACCTCAGCTTTGCCGAGGGCACCGAGGGACCGGCGGTGTTCATCATCCTCATCGTAGGCTTTGTCATCATGGGCGCGGCGGCTACCGTCGAGGCGCTGTTCCATCCGCCCCCGTTCGTTCACCTGTTGCTCTGGATCCCCGGCACAATCATCCTGTCGGTGCTGCTGCTCCGGCCGCTGAAAGCGACGATGGTGGCGCTGCAGTACCGCAACAAAGCCGGTGAAGGCCGTCTCGATGGCTGAGGACGTTCGGCCGACGGCAGGGCGCTCGCGCTGGCCGTTCTGGGGCTTCATTGGTTTCATGCTGGCGCTGATGGTGCTCTTCACCGCGCTCGGCATCTGGCAGGTCGAGCGTCTTGGCGAAAAGGAACACCTGATCGCCAATGTCGCCTCGCGCATGACGCTGCCGCCCGAGCAGTTGCCCCCTGTTGCCGAATGGGCCGCCTTCGATGCCGAAGCGTGGGACTACCGACAGGTTATTGCCTCCGGCACCTTCCGTCCGGCCGAAACCGTCCTTGTCTTCACCAGCCTCGCCGACCAGCGCGGCAAGTTCTCCGGCCCCGGTTATTGGGTGATGACGCCACTGGAGCTCGCCGCCGGCGGCACCGTGTTCGTCAACCGCGGCTTCGTCCCGCAGGACTCCGCCGAAGCGTTCGCAGCCGGCGGGGTGGTCGACCCCAGCCTGGTCAGTCTCACCGGCATCGCCCGCGCCTCCGAGGAAATCGGCAGCTTCACGCCCGCTCCCGATACAGCCAAGCGCGTCGAGTGGGTGCGCAACACCGAGCGCCTCGCCGCACTCGCCGGCCCGATCCCGCAACCCGTGGCCCCGATCTACATCGACCTGCCAGCCTCTGGCGACGGAGCCCTGCCGCAGGGTGGCGAGACCATGGTCAGCTTCCCCAACAACCACCTCGGCTACGCCATCACCTGGTTCGGCTTTGCAACGCTGGTGCCGTTCCTGCTCTGGTTCTGGGCGCGAAGGCAGCGCCCGTCCTTGGCGCAGAAGCCATGAAACTTGCGGCGCAGCTGCAGTTTCAATAGGGTGCCGCGCAATCCCAAACCGCGTGCTGCAGCAGACACGTGTGAGAACAAGGCGGGGCGCTTTCCCTACATGCAGTTCGTTTCTACGCGCGGCGGGGCGGTCGTGCCCGGCTTTTCAGACGCGATCCTCGCAGGCCTTGCGAGCGACGGCGGCCTCTTCGTCCCCGAGAGCTGGCCTCAGATCACTCCCAGTGAGATCGCAGCCTACGCCAACCGGCCCTACGCCGAAGTCGCCTTCGACATCATTCGGCGCTTCGTCGACGGCGAAATCCCCGACGTCGAACTGAAGCGCATTATCGACGAGGCCTACGCCACCTTCCGCCATCCCTCGGTTGCGCCGCTGGTCGAGATCGAACCCGGCCACTTTGTGCTCGAACTGTTCCACGGCCCGACGCTGGCGTTCAAGGACGTCGCCATGCAGTTCCTGGCGCGGGTGATGGACCATATCCTCGCCCAGCGCGGCAGCCGCGCTACCATCGTCGGCGCCACGTCCGGCGATACCGGCTCGGCCGCCATCGAAGCCTTCCGTGGCCGCGACGCCACCGACATCTTCATCCTGCACCCGGAGGGCCGCACCTCCGAGGTGCAGCGCCGGCAGATGACCACGGTCCTCGACGCCAACGTCTACAACATCGCGCTCCGCGGCACCTTCGACGACTGCCAGGACATCGTCAAAGGCCTGTTCAACAACCGCCGCTTCCGCGATGCGACGCAGCTTTCGGGCGTTAACTCGATCAACTGGGGCCGCATCGTCGCGCAGATCGTCTACTACTTCACCGCCGCAGCCTCGCTTGGCGCACCGCAGCGCGAAGTGATCTTCACTGTCCCGACCGGCAATTTCGGCGATATCTTCGCCGGCTATTGCGCCGCGCGGATGGGCCTGCCGATCAAGACGCTGGCCATCGCCACCAACTCCAACGACATTCTCGCCCGCACGCTCGAGACCGGGCGTTACGAGGTCACCGGTGTCCACCCGACCATCAGCCCGTCGATGGACATCCAGGTGTCGTCCAACTTCGAGCGGCTGCTGTTCGAGTCTGTCGATCGCGACGCCGACGCGGTCAAGTCGATGATGAGCGGGCTGAAGCAGTCCGGCGGCTTCTCGATCCCGGACAAGGGTCTTGCAGCGATCCGCCGCCAGTTCGTGGCGGGACGGACCGACGAAGCCAATACCGCTGCCACCATCAAGGCCGTCCAGGCGGGCTCGGGCTATCTGCTCGATCCGCACAGCGCCGTTGCCGTCGCTGTCGCTCGCAGTCTGGTGGGTGGACAGGCGCCGGTCGTTACGCTTTCCACTGCGCACCCCGCGAAATTCCCTGCCGCCGTCAAGGCTGCGGCGGGCATTGAACCGGCTTTGCCGGCGTGGTTGTCTGACCTTTATGAACGAGAAGAACGCTACACGGTGCTGGACAACGACCAGGCCGAGGTTGAGCGATTTATTACGGCACGCACCCGTGCTGGAGGAGCATAAGTGACTGTCAGGAGTACGACGCTTCCGAACGGCATGACCGTTTTGACCGACGACATGCCGCATCTCGAAAGCGCGTCTCTGGGCATCTGGGTCAAGGCCGGATCGCGCAGCGAGACCGAGGCCGAGCACGGCATCTCGCACATGCTCGAGCACATGGCCTTCAAGGGCACCAAGACGCGTGATGCGATGCAGATCGCCTCCACCATCGAGAACGTCGGAGGCGACCTCAATGCCGCGACCTCGGTCGAGCACACTGGCTACTTCGCCCGCGTGCTGAAGGAAGATGTGGCGCTCTCCGCCGACATTCTCTCCGACATCCTGCAGAACTCGCAGTTTGCGCAGCACGAACTCGATCGCGAACAGCAGGTGATCGTCCAGGAGATCGGCGCCGCGCGTGACAATCCCGATGACCATGTGTTCGATCTGTTCCAGCAGGCGGCCTATCCAGACCAGGCCATCGGCCGCACCATTCTCGGCACCGTCGAGTCGGTGAACAGCTTCGGCCCGGACTCGATCCGCGCCTATATGGAGCGCAACTATGTGGGCGACCACATGGTGCTGTGCGCCGCCGGCAATGTGGATCACGACGAGTTGGTCGACATTGCCAACGATCGCTTTCATGACCTCAAGACCACCGGCGCTCCGGCGCCGGAGAAGGCCGCCTATGTCGGCGGCGAGCAGCGCCTCATCTCCGATCACGAGCAGGCCCACATCGTACTGGGCATGGAAGGCCGCGCCTACAATTGCGATGGCTTCTATGCCGTACAGATCCTCGCTTCGATCCTCGGCGGCGGCATGAGTTCGCGGCTGTTCCAGGAAGTGCGTGAGAAACGTGGGCTCTGCTACTCGGTCTACGCCTTTCACTGGGCCTTCGCCGATAGCGGCATCTTCGGCGTCGCTGCCTCGACGGGCGAGGACGAGGTGACCGATTTGCTGCCGGTCGTGCTCGACGAGCTGCGCAAGGCGACGGAGACGATTACCGACGAAGAGGTGATCCGCGTGCGCAACCAGATCCGTGCCGGTCTGCTGATGTCGCTCGAGAGCCCGTCGTCGCGTGCCGGACAGCTGGCGCGCCAGCAGATCCTTTGGGGCCGCACTATCCCGCTGCAGGAGACGGTCGACCGCATCAACCGCATCACAGCTGATCGCGTGAAGCAGATCGCCCGGCAGATATTCGAATCCGGCAAGGTGTCGCTGGCGGGCATTGGCCCGGTGGCGAAGCTTCCCGACTATCGCGATATTGCGGCACAGCTCAAGAACTGAACGCGTGGCGGCGGCGTCATGATGCTCACCTGGTTTGCTCGCGACGAAACCCCGGTGCTGACGGGTCAGCGGGTGACGCTGCGCGCGCCGCGTACCGGCGACTACACCGCCTGGCGCGACCTCCGCCGTGCCAGTCGTGACTTCCTCCGCCCGTACGAGCCCCGCTGGACCGACTCGGACCTCGGCCAGCGCGTCTATGCATCGCGGCTGAAGCGCGGCCGTGACGAGGCCAAGGCCGGAACCGACTACACGTTTTTCATTTTCACCCGCAGCGAAAGCGAACTGGTGGGTGGCATCACCCTCTCCAATGTGCGGCGCCGCGCCGCGCAGTTCGTCAACCTCGGCTACTGGATGGGGCACACCTTCGCGGGCAAGGGCTACATGACCGAGGCGGTGGGGTTGGTGGTGCCTTTCTGCTTTGAACCCCTGGCTTTGCACCGAATTCACGCGGCCTTTCTGCCCGACAATCAGGCCAGCCGCCGCGTCCTTGAAAAAAACGGATTCAAGGAAGAGGGCTACGCCGAAAACTACCTCCAGATCGACGGCAGATGGGCCGATCACGTGCTGTTCGGCCTTACCCGAGAGCGCTACGACGCGGCCGTTAGGCACTCCAGCCGGTGAATGCTTGTCCCGAGGGGGAAACCCCGTTACCTAGGTTCCCCATCCATGACTGCGGCAGGGCCATTTTTCAGCTAATGCGTCACATCCTCTTCCTCGCGATGTGCATTGCGTTGGCGCTGGCCGGGAACCTTCCTGCCGCCGCTTTCGACGTCATCACCGCCCCTGAAAACGTCAACGCCGTGAATCTCACCGGCGTCGTCGATATCGTTCCCGGCGAAGCGGGGAAGGTGCAGCTGTCCACCGCGGCCGGCGAAGACGGCATCATCCGCCGCATCGAGGTCCTGGCCTCGGTCGGCGGCAGCAATCCGAACTGGGCGCTGTTCGCGCTGCGCAACGATTCCGACGTCCAGCTCGAGCGGCTGCTCGTCGCCCCGTTCTTCCGCCTGCCGGGCTCCGGCGTGTTCCGCCCCGATCTCGGCGCCGAGCGCATCAAGGTGCTGACCCCGAGCGCTGGCCTCCGGCCCACGCGCCTCACCGACCGCGAAGCGGACGTGTTCGAGGTGGTGCTCGACCCTGGCGCTACGGTGACGTTCGTCGCCGAACTGTCGAACGGCGCGCTGCCCGAGCTCTACCTGTGGAAGCCCGACGCCTACCGCGACTACGTCAACTCGTTCACGCTGTTCCGCGGCGTGGTTCTGGGCGTCGCGTCGCTGGCGGCGGTGTTCCTCACCATCATGTTCGTGGTGAAGGGGCGCGGCATCTTCCCCGCGACCGCCGCGTTCTCGTGGGCCGTGCTGACCTACCTGCTGGTCGATTTCGGCGTGCTCGGGCCATTGCTGGGCATCTCCAACGGCGCCATGCAGCCGTTCCGCGCCGCGGCCGAGGCGGGCATCGCCACGACTCTGTTCGGCTTCCTGTTCATCTATCTGAATCTCCACCGCTGGCACCTGCGCTTCATCCACCTGGCGCTGGCGCTCGTCGTGGTGTTCCTCGCGCTGTTCGGTTTCGCCTTCTTCCAGCCCTCGATCGCCGCGACCGTGGCGCGGCTGGTGCTGGCGCTGCTCGGCGTTACCGGCTTCTTCCTGATCCTGTTGCTGGCGCTGCGCGGTTACGACCGTGCCGTGCTGCTGGTTCCGACCTGGATCATCTACATCGCCTGGCTGTTCTACGCCTGGCTGGTGGT
>JBKJMF010000525.1:0-6377 GCA_046596525.1 Devosia sp.
TCAAGGGGCAGCTGGATATCGACCCCGCTGTCGACAATGCACTGGTCGACAGCTGGCCGATGACCCGCATCGACGCCACGCTCCGCGCCATCCTGCGCTGTGCCACGTTCGAGCTGCTGAAGCGCAAGGACATCCCGGCGCGAGTGGTCATCACCGAGTATGTCGACGTCGCCAAGGCGTTCTACGAGGACGAGGCGCCCAAGATGGTCAACGCCGTGCTCGACGGCGTCGCGAAAGCAGCCGGCCGCGACGACGACCAGGCCAAGGCGAGGTAGGGCGCCATGGACGAGCGCGCCAGCCAGACAGGTTCGCCGCTCCGCAACATCGGTCTGCTTGCCGTGGCGCAGGCGATCCTGGGGTCGAACCAGGCGATCATCATGTCCATCGCCTCGCTGACCGCGGCGACCATGATCGCGGACAAGGGCTTTGCCACGGTTCCGGTGACGCTGATGATCATCGGCACCGCGCTCGCCACCGGGCCAGCCGCGCTGTTGATCCATTCGCTGGGCCGGCGGGAAGGGCTGATGCTCGGCGCAGCGATTGCCATTCCTGCGGGAATAATTGCGGCGCTGGCGGCCTGGCTCGACCAGTTCTGGCTGTTCTGCCTGGCGCTGGCGGTGTTCGGCATTCCGGCCGCCTTCGCCAACCAGTACCGTTTTGCCGCGGCCGACAGCGTGCCGCCCAATCTCAAGTCACGGGCGATCTCGTGGGTGCTGTTCGGTGGAGTGGCCGCGGGCTTTCTCGGCCCGCAGATCAGCGCGCACACCAAAGGCTGGATCCCGGGGCACGAATTCGCCGCGACCTATCTGGTCATGGGAGCGCTGGCGCTTGTCGCCATCGCGGTGATCAGCCGGACCCGGCTGGCCCCCACGATAAGACGGGCCGAGGATCGCAAGGGCGGGCGCCCTATGCCGGTTTTGCTAAGAGATTCATCGATCTGGGTGCCGATGGTGGTGGCGGCGGCGTGCTACTCGCTGATGGTGCTGGTGATGGTCGCGGCGCCACTCGCCATGGTCTATATCTGCGGGCACACCACCGAGGATGCCGCTTTCGCCATCCAGTGGCACATCGTGGCGATGTTCGCGCCGAGTTTCGTCACCGGGGCGATCATTACGCGGATCGGCGCCCGGCTGACGGCGGCGATCGGGCTGCTGCTGATCCTCTTCGCGGCAGGCGTCAACCTCCACGGTATCACCACGCTGCACTTCGATATTTCGCTGGTGCTTCTGGGTGTTGGCTGGAACTTCGGATTCATCGCCTCAACCGCCATGCTCGCCAACGCCTATCGGCCGGAAGAGGCGGCCAAGGTGCAGGCGGCGAACGAGCAGGTGGTGTTCGGCGTGATGGCAATCGCCTCGATCGCCTCGGGCCTGCTGCTGCAGTTGATCGGCTGGGAGGCCATCAACCTGCTGGCGATCCCCGTCGCCGCGATCGCGATTCTGGCGCTGGCATGGGCCAGTCTGCGCCCCAGGAAGGCCGCAGGATTGCCTGGTTGATGAACGCCGTCTGAACGTCAGATCGACGAGATGACCGACTCGAGGAAGGTGCGGTCCTGGCCGTAGGACGGGGTACGGCGGCTCTCGATCGAGAAGGACTTGCCGTCCTTGATGCCGAGCCGCTCGGTGTCGACGACCTTGTTCTTCTTGTCGAAATAGATGACGAGCAGGGTGCGCTCCTTGCTCAGTTCCATACCGAACGCCGTCTGCTGCACCTTTTCGCCCAGGTAGTACCAGGCGGTCTCGGTGGCGAAGTTGTTGGTGATCTGCGGCGAACCGAGCACGGCGGTGACCAGCGCGGCGCTCTGGCCGACGCGGATCTGCGCTACCGCATCTTCCGAAATCTCGTAGCCGCGGGCCCTGGACTGCGTCAGGCTCATGCCGCTGCCGCAGGCCGTGAGCGTCAGGCTGACCAGCACCGCGGCGGTAATCGGGAACAGACGGTTAGTGACGGTGCGCAAAGGCATCAATTTGACTTTCCCGATCGCTGTCTACTATTAGCACGGCCTTGGCCGAGCGGGCACTGTGTAGCTGTCAAAGGCGCCCGCTGGCAAGCTGGCTTGCGTCCTTGCCCGAACCCTTCCACACCGGCAGCACCCTGTCCCGCAACACCGCGGAGCGCGACTGATGATATTGAACTTGTTCAGGAAAAACCCGGCTGCAGACGCTGTTTATGCCGTCTATACAGCCATTGTGGCGCAATCCCGGCAACCCGTGTTCTACGCCGACTGGGGCGTTCCAGACACGGTGACCGGCCGCTTCGACATGATCTCGCTGCACCTGTCGCTGCTGTTTCGACGGCTCAGGGTTGAGAAGCAGGCCGGTACCGAGTTCAGCCAGGCGCTGTTCGACCTGTTTTTCAAGGACATGGATCGCTCGCTCCGCGAAATGGGGGCGGGCGATATGGCGGTGCCCAAGAAGGTGCGCAAGATGAGCGAAATCTTCTACGGTCTGATGACCACCCTCAACGAGGCGATGGACCGCGACGACCGGCCCGGCGTCGAGGCCGTGCTGCGCCGCAACGTCTACGGCGAGGACGACTCGGCGCATGTGACCGAACTGGCCGCATACCTGTTCACTCAGTACGACAAGCTCGCCGAGCAGCCGTTGGCGGATATCGCCGGCGGCCGGCTCGAGATGGCGGCCGCAGCATGAGCGCCAAGCAGCAGGTTCCGGTGCGAATCCCGGACGCCAGCATCCGCCTCGATTCGATGCCCACGGCCGGGCGCGATTTGGTGCTGTCGGTTGATGCCGCCGACCGGCTGGGGATTGCCGACCAGCTCGGCATCACCGCCGTGGAAAAGCTCGACGTGAAGCTGCGCGCCGTCCGCTTCAAGGGCGGCATGCAGGTGACCGGCCGGCTGGTGGCGACCATCGTGCAGCCCAGCGTGGTGTCGCTGGAGCCGGTGACCGAGGAGATTGCCGAGCCGATCGAGCGGGTATTCCTGCCCGGCGGCCAGAAGGACTTTGCGGTGGCCGCCGACGCGGAAATCTTCGTCGACCTTGAAGGCGAGGACGTGCCGGACCATTTCGAGGGCAACGAGGCCGATCTCTCGGCGCTGATCATCGAAACTTTGGCGCTGGCGATCGACCAATACCCGCGCCTGCCGGGCGAAAGCCTCGGCGAACTGCGCGATGATGGCGACACGGAGAGCGATCTGCCTTTCGCCGGCCTCAAAATCCTCAAGACTCCCGAGGACAAGGGCTAGGGTCCGGCCGTTTCCGGGTGATATCTTGCTTGGGGTAAGCGTTTGAGTATGTTGAAACCCGTCTCCGCAAGGGGACGCTGGACCGGGCGGCGATGAGCGATTCTATCCGTATCTCCGTTGACGCCATGGGCGGCGACAAGGGCCCTCGCATCGCAGTCGAGGGTGCGCGCCTGTTCTGGCGCGAGCGCAAGAACACCAGCTTCATCTTTCACGGCCGCGAAGCCGAACTGAAGCCGCTGCTCGAGCAGTTTCCCGAGCTCAAGAAAATCTCGAAGATCGTCCACGCCGAGAACGTCATCTCGATGGACGAGAAGCCGTCGCAGGCACTGCGCAAGGGCCGCAACACCTCATCGATGTGGGCAGCGATCCAGTCGGTAAAGGACGGCGAGGCCGATGTGGCAATCTCCGGCGGCAATACCGGCGCGCTGATGGCCATGGCGACGTTTTGCCTGCGGCCGATCGAGGGCATTTCGCGCCCGGCTATCGCAGCGCTGTGGCCGACCCTCCGAACCGACATCATCGTGCTCGACGTTGGTGCCACGGTAGGCGGCGATGCCAAACAACTTACCGACTTCTCGATTCTCGGCGCCGCGCTGGCGCGAGCCCTTTTCGACCAGGAACTGCCGACCGTCGGCCTGCTCAATGTCGGCACCGAGGAGATGAAGGGCCACGACGAGGTGAAGGAGGCGGCGCGCATCCTTCAGGCGGCGAGCGGCGAGGGCTTCATCTACCACGGCTTTGTCGAAGGCGACGATATCGGCAAGGGCACGGTGGACGTGGTGGTCACCGAGGGCTTTGCCGGCAATATCGCGCTGAAGACCGCCGAGGGCACGGCCCGGCAGGTCGGCACCTATATCCGCGATGCGCTGAAGGCCGATATCATCTCGATGCTGGGCGCCGCCATTGCCGGGCAGGCGCTCGAGGCGCTGAAGCGCAAGCTCGACCCCCGCAACATCAATGGCGGCGTGTTCCTCGGCCTCAATGGCGTAGTCATCAAGTCGCACGGGGGTACCGACGAGATTGGCTTCAAGGGCGCGCTGAGCCTAGCCTACGAAATGGCGCGCAGCCGCGTTATGGACAAGATCGGCGAAGGCATGCGCCGTTTCCCTACACTGAGTGTGGCGCCCCCAGTTGAGGCCGCGCCCGCTCCCGAAACCGAGGCCAAAACCGCGTGACCGACAAGAAATCCATCATCCGCAGCGTCGGCGCCTACCTGCCGGCGCGTGTCGTCACCAACGATGAGCTGGCCAAAACCGTCGACACCTCCGACGAGTGGATCGTGCAGCGCACCGGCATCCGGCAGCGCCACATCGCCGCCGAGGGCGAGAACACCTCCGACCTTGCCGCCGCCGCTGGGCGGAAGGCGATGGAAAATGCCGGCATCACCATCGACGACATCGACCTGATCATCGTGGCGACGACGACGCCCGACATGACGTTCCCGGCGACCGCCGCGGTGGTGCAGCAGAAACTCGGCATGCATCACGGTGCCGCGTTCGACATCCAGGCCGTGTGCTCGGGCTTCGTCTATGCTGTGGCGACCGCCGACTCGTACCTGAAGAACGGGTTGTCGAAGCGCACCCTGGTGATCGGCGCCGAAACCGCGACCCGCATCCTCGACTGGAACGACCGCACCACCTGCGTGCTGTTCGGTGACGGGGCAGGGGCGGTGGTGATGGAGATGGGCAAGGGCGGCGAGGAACGCGGCGTGCTCGCCACTTCGCTGCGCTCCGACGGGCATTTCTGGAACAAGCTCTATACCGATGGCGGCCCTAGCTCGACGCAGTCGATGGGTCACATCCGCATGGAGGGCAAGGAAGTGTTCAAGCACGCCGTCGGCATGATTACCGACGTGGTCTACAAGGTGCTCGAGGATACCGGCCACACCATAGACGACCTCGACTGGTTCGTGCCGCACCAGGCCAACAAGCGCATCATCGACGGCGCCGGCGTGAAGCTCGGGCTGCCGCCGGAAAAGGTGGTGGTGACGGTCGACCGGCACGCCAACACCTCCGCTGCCTCGGTGCCGCTGGCACTCAACACCGCCGTCGCCGATGGCCGCATCAAGCGCGGCGACCTGGTGATGATCGAGGCGATGGGCGGCGGGTTCACGTGGGGCGCGTCGCTGATCCGCTGGTAGGGCCGGCCAGCCGCACAAATATCCTTGGAACGGCCGCGCAAGGGCGCTGCGGCTATTGCTGCGCCCTTGCGGCGGCGACATCCTCGCCAGATCCGCCGAATCTCACCCCAGGTCGCCGCCGTGCAGGATGTTGAACGCGAAGGCCGCGCCGCGGCGACATGGGTCGACAGCCGGCTGCTGGTGCTGCTGGCGACCATGGCGGTGTTCCTGATCTATGCAGCGTCGACCTGGGTGGGCACGCTGCCGCGAATCTCCTGGGACGAGCTCGGCTTCATCGTGCAGGCGCAACTGCTCGCCGGCGCCCCGGTGACGGTCAACATGGGGACGGCACCGTACTATCACGCCGGCTATTCCCTGCTGCTCGTGCCGATCTGGTGGATCACGCACGACCCGCAACTGGCCTACAAGGGCTTCATGCTGATCAACGCGGCGCTTGCCGCTCTCGTCGTGCCGTTTCTGGTCGGCATCGGCGAGGCGTTCGGCTTCCGGCGGCTGCCGGTCATGGTGCTTGCCGCGGCGCTGGTGGCTCTGTGGCCCTCCAGCTTCTTCGTCTCCCACTACGCCTGGTCCGAGGCGCTGTTTCGGTTGGTGTTCGTCGTCAACGTCTGGGCTCTGACAAGGCTCGCCCTGCACCCCCGCGCGCGCTGGGCCATGTTGTTTGCCGCCAGCGGCGCGGCTCTCTACGCGGTGCACCCCAAGGCGCTGCTGATCCTGCTGCTGGCCCCGGCGGCGCTAATCCTGTTGCGGATCGCACGACTGCTCCCGACCCGGACGCTCATCGCTGCCCTGGCGTTGTTCGTCCTACTCGTCGTCGGCGAGATGCTGGCGCTGGACTACCTGCACGCCACGCTGTGGAATGACTCCGCCTACTCGGCGGGGCAAACGCTGATCGGGCGGCTGCTCCGGCCAGAGGCGCTGCTCACAGGCCTCACCGTGGTGGTTGGCCAACTCTGGTACCAGCTGGCGGCGAGCCTTGGCCTTGCCGGGCTCGGGCTCTGGTTCATGGTGCGTTACGGGCTGAGGCCCGGAGCG
>JBKJMF010000582.1:0-3247 GCA_046596525.1 Devosia sp.
CCGCCACGCGACCGACGACCAGACCAATAGGGAAGAGATGACCAAGATCACCGGGATCGAGACGATCCGCACGCGCGCCGACGGCACCTGGCTGTTCGTCAAGGTTTTGACCGATCAGCCCGGCCTCTACGGCATCGGCTCGGCTTCCGATCACTATCGCGCCAAGGTGGTGCAGACGGCGATCGAAGCCGTGACCCCACTGCTGATCGGCCGCGATGTGAGCCGCATCGAGGACATCTGGCAGTCGGTCTATACCCAGAGCTACTGGCGCAACGACGCCATCGGCAACACCGTGCAGTCCGGCATCGACATGGCGCTGTGGGACATCAAGGGCAAGGAAGCCGGCATGCCGGTCTATCAGCTGCTCGGCGGCAAGACCCGCAGCGCCGTTGCCGCTTACGCCCATGCGCAGGGCAACTCGATCACCGAACTCGAGGACGATGTCCGCCGCTACTGGGAGGAGGGCTACACCGTCATCCGTTGCCAGCTCGGCAACTATGGCGGCGGCGGCTTCCTCGATCGCGCCAACGCCCGCGGGCCGAAGAATCACTGGCCGCAGGACAAGGCCTTCGATGACGACGCCTACCTGCAGGCCATCCCCGAAATGTTCGCCCACCTGCGCGATAAACTCGGCTGGAGCCCGAAATTCACCCACGACGTGCACGAGCACCTGGCGCCGACCAATGCCGTGCAGCTCGCAAAACTGCTCGAGCCCTACCGCCTCTACTTCCTCGAAGACCTGCTGTCGCCCGAACAGGTCGGCTGGTATCGCCAGGTGCGCCAGCAATGCGCCACCCCCCAGGCGATGGGCGAGCTGTTCATCAACCCGCACGAATACCTGCCGCTGATCACCGAGCGGCTGATCGATTTCGTCCGCGTCCGCATCTCGAAGGGCGGCGGCATCACCCAGGCGCGGAAGATTGCGACGCTGTGCGAGTGGTTCGGCGTGCAGACCGCCTGGCAGGAGGGGGGCGACAATGATCCGGTCAACCAGATGGCGGCGATGCATGTCGACCTCGCCTCGACCGCCTTCGGCATCCAGGAGGAGAACCACTTCAAGCCCGAGGAGTACGACCTGTTCCCCGGCCACGCGCTGCTCGAGGGCGGCTATCTCTATGGCAACGACCAGCCGGGGCTCGGCATCGATATCGACGTCAAGAAGGCCGCAGCTCTGCTCGATCCGGACAAGGCGGCGAAGTCCCACTACATGGCTGAAGACCGCCGCCGCGACGGCGGCATCGTGCGGCCATAAGCACCGCCGTGATCCTCCCCCGCGTGGCGGGGGAGGGGGACCACCCGCAGGGTGGTGGAGGGGCCGCCCTACCCGGCGTAGGCCACCCAACCCCTGAAGCTGAGGCCCGCGTAGAACAGGCTGACATCGGCGAATTCCGCCTCGCGCAGCATGGCCTCTTCCTCCTCCGGCGAGAGGATCGAGAGCCGCGTGCCGATGGCTTCGCGCGAACTCTGCAACTGCGCCGGGTCAGTCCCATCCGGCGCGCCGAAAGCGACGTGGCGCGCGATCCACATCGACCGCTCCGGCTCGGTCTGCGGGAAGCTGATATGGGCGAGGACGAACGGTGCGCCCGGCTTCAACCGGCGGCGGATCTGCTTCAGTGTTTCAAGGCGCTGCTCGCGCGGGATGAAGTGGAACGTGAGGATCGAGGTCGCTGCATCGAACGGCCCATCCGGCGCGCTATCGATGTAGCCCTGATGCAGTCGAACGCGATCGGCATGCGGCGCGACCATCTCGGTCGCCAGCCGCAGCATGTCGGCAGACGGGTCAACCCCATCGAATGTCCAGCTCGGATGCGCCTCGGCAAACGCCTTGAGCTCCAGCCCGCCGCCGGCGCCGAGCACCAGCACGCGTCCATCCGCCGGCATCCGCTCCGCCAGCAGCATCGTCGCCATCCGGTGCAGCCCGGCAAAGCCCGGAACCTGCCGCGGCGGTCCGTCGGCATAGGAGTGGACGGCGGGACCGGAGAATGGAGGCTTCATGTTCTACCTGTGGTGCGGTGCCGGACCGAAATGATGGGCCGGCGGATGAACTTCAAGACCTCGGTACAGCCGACCTGCAGGCGATTGCATTGGCGCGACGCATGGATACTGTCCGTGCGCTCGACGACAAGGGGAGAACGGCCATCGGAAGCTCCATTGATTGGCAGGCCGACCTGGCCCACCTGGCGGAAGGGATCGTCACGCGCCATCGACAGCCCTTTCACCTGATCTCGCAGCCTGTATTCGATGCGAAGGTCGCGGAGCTGTCTGCTCGGCTCCCTTCGTTGTCCGATGACGCGGCGCTCGTCGCCTTGCGCGGCATCGCCGCCAGCATTGGCGACGGCCATACCTTCGTAGCCGCCCCGGCCCGGCCGAAATTTCCGATCGAGCTATGCTGGTTCGGTGAAGACCTCACAATTGTCCGTGCCGCGTCAGCCGACCGCACGCTGATCGGTGCGCGGCTGGTGGCGATCGGCCACCAGCCGGTTGCGGCCGTGCAGAGCCAGCTGCAAGGGCTCATCCCTCAGGGCGAGAACACCGGCTACGTGCTGGCGCAAAGCGTCCAGCTGATGCGGGAGCCGGAGGTACTCGCAGCTCTGGGCATCACGCCGATGTTCCAGTTCCTCGATGCCGCCGGACGCGAGGCGGTTGCGACCCTCGAGGCAAGTGAGGAACCATTGCTGACCGCAGCGCACGCTCCGCTATCGGTGCAACGGATGGACGAGCCGTTCTGGTTCTCGCGCCTGCCGGAGCAGGATGCGGTCTACGTGCAGTTTCGGTCATACGACGGACTTGAAGCCAATGCCGCTCGCCTGTTCACGGCCCTGGCGGAGCGGCCAGCGGGAAAACTCATCATCGACCTGCGCCGGAACGGCGGCGGCAACTTCCTCACGGGCCGCCAGTCGGTGCTCGTCCCAGCGTGGCTGCTGGGGCTGAGACGGGGCCAGCTGTTCGTGCTCGTCGGCCGCCGCACCTTCTCGGCCAGCATGGTCAACGCCATCGACTTCAGCCGCGAGACCGAGGCGATCCTTGTCGGCGAGCCAATCGGCGCCCGGCCGCATGGCTACCAGGAGAACGGCTGGTTCACGCTGCCTGCTTCGGGGTTGAACGTCTCCGCCGCGACACGGCTCTACCGCTTCGGTCCGGATGGCGAGGCGAGCTTTCATCCGGACCAGCGGATCGACACATCGCATGCCGACTTCGTCGCCGGCAGGGACCCGGTGTTGGAGTGGGCGCTTCGCGCCTAGGCGTT
>JBKJMF010000607.1:0-2513 GCA_046596525.1 Devosia sp.
CGCGGCACCATCTCGCCCACCGAGTTCATCCCCATCGCCGAGGAAACCGGCCTCATCGTCGCCATCGGCGAGTGGGTGCTGCGCGAGGCCTGCCGCACCGCCACCAGCTGGCCGGCCAGCGTCCGCGTCGCCGTCAACCTCTCGCCCGTACAGTTCAAGAACAAGCGCCTGTTCGAGACCGTCGAGACGGCGCTCCGCGACAGCGGCCTCGCCCCCACCCGGCTCGAACTCGAGATCACCGAGTCGCTGCTGCTCGCCGACAACGAGCCGACGCTGAAGACCCTGCACAAGCTGCGCGCACTGGGCGTCCGCATCTCGATGGACGATTTCGGCACCGGCTACTCGTCGCTGAGCTACCTGCGCTCCTTCCCCTTCGACAAGATCAAGATCGACCGCTCCTTCATGCGCGATCTGAAGTCCAAGGGCGACAGCCTCGCCATCATCAAAGCTGTGATCGGCCTCGGCCAATCGCTCGGCATGTCCACCACCGCCGAAGGCATCGAGACCGAGGAACAGCTCGCTGCCGTGCGCGACCAGGGTTGCAACGAAGTCCAGGGCTTCCTGTTCTCGCCCCCGGTCAGCCCCCAGGCAGTTATCGAGATGCTGGCCGAAGAAGCCGCATCCCGCCCCAAGCTCCGCCGCGTGTCCTGACCGCGCTATTGCGCGTGTCCTGACGGCGCACTACGGCGCCCTCGGAAATCCCTCGATTGCTCCATCCCCGCCGCCGGGCGATAATCTCCCCGAGGGAGCCCGGCATGCTGCAGCACGACTACGACCGCATCCGCGCCGAAGCACGACGGGTCTGCCGCAACCCCGGCGAGGCCGACGACCTGCTGCAGGACGCGCTCATCGAGGCGCTGCGTCAGGGCCGCGCCGATCTCTCCATCCTCGCCAACCGCCGCTGGCTGCACGGCGTCATCCGCAACAAGGCAAGGATGGCCGCCCGTTCCGGGCAGCGCCGCCGGCTGCGCGATACCGCCTGGCAAGAGCACCGTCGCGATCCGGTTCCCGCCGAAGCCACACCCGTCTCGGACCTCCTCGCCGCCCTGCCACCAGCCCTGAAATCGGTCGCCGCGCTGGCGCTCTCCGGCCATAGCCGGCGCGAGATCGCCTACCTGCTCCGGCTCGACGACGCAACGCTGCGCCAGCGCATCTCCAGCCTCGGCAAGCGTGTCCGCGCCCTCGACCTGCCTGCGCCCGAGGACACGCCAGGGCTCCGGCTCGAGCTCGCCTACGGCCGCATCCGTGATGCGCTGCTCCCGGCCCTGCTGCGCGAAGGCGGCACCTTCGCCACCCACGATCCCGACGGCCACCTGCTCATCGTCCGGCGCCGGCCAACACCTGACGCTCACAAATCGCCAGTCGGCGGCAACCTAGCGTAAAGCAACCGTCAGGAGCCAACCATGATCCCCAAACCGCACCGCGCCAGCATCGTCTTCTATGTCTCCGACATCGCCCGCACCGAGTCGTTCTACAACGACACGCTCGGCATCGAACTCGCCCGCATGGAAGGCGCCGAGCCGTTCTGGCTCTCCGGTCAACTCGACCACGGCCTCGAGATCATCTTCTTCGAAATGGAAGGCGTCCGCGGCAATACCCCCGCCCTGATCTTCGACATCGCCGAAGGCGGCATCGACGACATCGTCGCCGCGCTGGTCGACAAGGGCGTCACCATCGTCACTCCGGTCAGCGAGGCACCCGGAGGCTGGAGCGCCGACTTTCTGGATCCGGATGGCTTTGGCCTCGGTCTCTACCAGTCGGGCCAAAAGCCGCGCTCACTGAAGGCCTGATTCCAGTCGTCCCAGGACTCCGCAACCCAGCTATTCGGCGAATTGTCTTGAGAATGTGACCCTTGTCCGATATGGGGCGCGGCTAATCTCCTGAAATCTGATTGGCCGCCCCTCATGTCTTTGCGAAACATCGCAATCATTGCCCACGTCGACCACGGTAAGACCACCATGATCGACGTCCTGCTCAAGCAGTCCGGCTCGTTCCGCGACAACCAGCGCGTTGAAGAGCGGGCGATGGACTCCAACGATCTCGAGCGCGAGCGTGGCATCACCATTCTGGCCAAGGTCACCTCGCTGGTCTGGAAAGACACGCGCATCAACATCGTCGACACCCCCGGCCACGCCGACTTCGGTGGCGAGGTGGAGCGCATCCTCTCGATGGTCGATGGCGTGGTGATCCTCGTCGACGCCGCCGAAGGCCCGATGCCGCAGACCAAGTTCGTGCTCGGCAAGGCCCTTGCACAGGGCCTCCGCCCGATCGTCGCGATCAACAAGATCGACCGCCCCGACGAGCGCCACCTCGAAGTGCTCGAAGAAATCTTCGACCTGTTCATCGCGCTGGACGCGACGCCCGAGCAGCTCGATTTCCCGGTACTCTACGGAGCTGCCAAGCATGGCTGGATGTCGGAGAAGCCGGAAGGCCCCAAGGACAGCCTCGGCCCGCTGCTCGACAAGGTGCTCGAATACGTGCCCGAGCCGAAGGTCGAAGCCGGCCCCTTCCGC
>JBKJMF010000153.1:0-5486 GCA_046596525.1 Devosia sp.
CCCCACCCCCGACCCCTCCCCGCCACGCGCAAGGGCGCGTGGAGGGAGAGGAGAAACTATGCCGCGAACACCCCCAATTCCTTCGCCGCCCGCCAGTTGCGCCAGAAGTCGTGCGGCATCTGGATGTGGGTGGATCCGAGGAACGAGAAGGCGTCGTTGACGGCGTTGGAGAATGCCGGCACGCCGCCGACATTCGGGCTTTCGCCGACACCTTTGGCGCCGATCGGGTGGTGCGGCGACGGCGTGACGGTGAAGTCGGTCTCCCAGTGCGGCGTCTCCACCGCGGTCGGCATGAAGAAATCCATGAACGAGCCGGTGACGACATTGCCCTCGGGGTCGTAACGGATCTCCTGGCCCATCGCGATCGCGAAGGCTTCGGTCAGGCCGCCATGGACCTGGCCCTCGATGATCATCGGATTGATGCGGGTGCCGCAATCGTCGAGCGCGTAGAAGCGCCTGATCTTGTAAACCCCGGTATCGACATCGATGTTCATCACGCAGATATAGGCGCCGAACGGATAGGTCATGTTGGGCGGATCGTAATAGCTCACCGCCTCCAGCCCGGGCTCCATGCCCGGCGGCACCGAATGATAGGCCGCCCAGCAGATGTCCTTCATCGACATCGTCTTTTCCGGCAGGCCCTTGACCCGGAAACCATCGATATCCCATTCGAGGTCGCCCTCGTGAACTTCGAGCGTGTAGGCGGCGATCATCTGCGCCTTGGCCTTGATCTTGCGCGCCGCCATGGCGATCGCGGCGCCCGCCACCGGCGTGGAGCGCGAGCCATAGGTGCCGAGCCCGTAGGGCGCGGTATCGGTGTTGCCTTCCTCGACCATGATGTTGTCGGCGGGAATGCCGATCTCGGTGGCGATGATCTGCGCCCAGGTGGTCTCGTGACCCTGGCCGGTACTCTTGGTGCCGACCCGCGCGATGCCGGCGCCGGTCGGATGCAGGCGAATTTCGCAGGAATCGAACATCGCGATGCCCAGGATGTCACAGTTTTTCGACGGGCCGGCGCCGACGATCTCGGTGAAGAACGACACGCCGAGCCCCATGATCTCGCGGGTCTCGCCACGCTTGAACGCCGCGCGCTGTGCCGCCTGTTCCTTGCGCAGGCCGGCATAGTCGACGGTGTCCATCATCTTCTTCATGGCGGTGTGATAATCGCCGGAATCGTATTCCCAGCCGAGCGCCGAGTGATACGGGAACTGTTCCTTCTTGATAAAATTCTTCAGCCGCAGTTCAGCCGGATCCATTCCGAGCTTTTGCGCCAGAATGTCCATGCCGCGCTCGATGCAGTAGGCCGCCTCCGTCACCCGGAACGAGCAGCGATAGGCGACGCCGCCCGGCGCCTTGTTGGTGTAGATGCCGTCGACCGACACATGCGCGGTCGGGATGTCGTAAGACCCGGTCACGATGTTGAAGAAGCCGGCCGGCCATTTCGACGGATCGGCGCAGGCGTCGAACGCGCCGTGATCGGCCAGCACGTGGACGCGCAGGCCCGTGACCTTGCCTTCTTTGGTCGCCGCGATTTCGGTGGTCATGTGGTAGTCGCGCGCGAACGACGTCGCGGTCAGGTTCTCGATGCGGTCCTCGACCCATTTGACGGGCTTGCCGGTGACGATGGAAGCCACGGCGGCGCAGATGTAACCGGGATAGGCGCCGACCTTGTTGCCAAAGCCGCCGCCGACGTCGGGCGAGATCACGTGGATCTTGTGTTCCGGGATTTTCGCGATCAGCGCCACCACGGTGCGGATCACATGCGGCGCCTGGAAGGTGCCCCAGATCGACAGCTCACCCCTGATCTTGTCGAACGAACAGACGCACTGGCAGGTTTCCAGCGGCGACGGATGGGTGCGGTGATAGGAGATCATCTCCTTGATCTTGACCTCGGCCTTGTTGAACGCGGCGTCGGTCAGGTCCTTGTCGCCGATGGTCCATTCGAAAACATGGTTGTGATGCTTGCGCGGGCCATGCGCGCCCGACGTCTTGCCGGCGAGGTCCTCGCGCAGCACCGGGGCGTCGGCGTCCATCGCCTTGAAGGGGTCGATCACCACCGGCAGCGGTTCGTATTCGACCACCACCTTGTTGATGCCGTCATCGGCGGCGTAGCGGTCGGTGGCGACCACGAAGGCGACTTCCTGGTTCTGGAACAGCACCTTGCCGTCGGCCAGCACCATCTGGACGTCGCCGGCCAGCGTCGGCATCCAGGCGAGGTTGACGGTCTTCAGCGTCTCGGCGGTGATGACGGCCAGCACGCCCGGCACTTTCAGCGCCTCCTCGCTGTTGATCGACTTGACCCGCGCATGGGCATGCGGCGACCTCACGAAATCGCCATGCAGCATGCCCGGCAGTTTCAGGTCGTCGACATAATTGCCCTTGCCTTGCGTAAACCGGATATCCTCGACCCGCTTGCGCTTGCAGCCCATGCCTTCGAGTTTGGCTTCGCGTTGTTCCCGCGTGGGAGTCATGTCGTTCATTCCGCTGCCTCCTTGAATTCAACGCCATTGATCTTGTCGGCGGCGTACTGGATCGCCTTGACGATGTTCTGGTAGCCGGTGCAGCGGCAGAAATTGCCGGAAATGCCCATCCGGATTTCTTCCTCCGAAGGCTGCGGATTCTCCTGCAACAGGCGTTGCGCCCGCAAGATCATGCCGGGGGTGCAGAAGCCGCATTGCAGCCCGTGCATCATGCGGAATCCTTCCTGCAATGCCGACAGCGACCCGTCGGCGTTGGCGACGCCCTCGATCGTGGTGATGTCGGAACCCTGGGCCTGCACCGCAAACATGGTGCAGCTCTTCACCGACATGCCGTCGATATCGATGGTGCAGGCGCCGCAATGCGTGGTCTCGCAGCCGATATGGGTGCCCGTGAGGAGCAGATTCTCGCGGATGAAATGCACCAGCAGGGTGCGCGGCTCGACCAGGCCTTCGACCTCGGCGCCGTTCACCTTCATGGTCACGTGGGTTTTCGCCATTGGTTGATCCCCCTTTTAACTTGCGCGCGCGGCGGCGCGTTGCAGCGCCCGCGTCACCATGATGCCGCCGACATGCTTGCGGTATTCCACCGGTCCGCGGGCGTCCGCGGCAGGTGCCATGATCGCCACTGCCGCAACGGCGGCCTTTTTCAATGCCGCGTCGTCAAGGCTGGTGCCGATCACCGCGTTGGCCGCATCGGTGGCGAGCAGCGGTGTCTCGTGCAGGTTGGTCAGCCCGATCGCGCAGGTCGCGACCTTGCCGCCGGCCATGGTCAGCACCACCGCCGCCGCCGCCGTGGCGTAGTCACCCACTTTGCGCTTGAGCTTTTCGTAGGCGTAGCCGTGACCGGACGCTGCTGCCGGAATGGAAATCGAGGTCAGTAATTCGCCGGGCTCGAGCGCCGTAAAATAGGCGCCCTGGTAAAACTCCGAAGCTGCGATGTCGCGTCCGCCGCCCGGCCCCTCGAGCCGGTAGGACGCGCCCAGCACCAGCATCAAGGCCGGCATGTCGTTGCCGGGATCGCCATTGGCGACATTGCCGCCCAGCGTGCCGCGGTAGCGCACCTGCGGATCGGCGATCAGCAGCGCGGTCTCATGCAGGATCGGCAGCGATTGACTGATCTCTTCCGACGCCAGCAATTCGTGCTGGGTGGTCATGGCACAGATCACGATCTTGTTGCCGTCGCGGCGAATGCCCTTCAGCCCGGCAATGCCATGCAGGTCAACCAGATGCTCGGGGGTGGCGAGCCGGAGCTTCATCATCGGCACCAGGCTATGGCCGCCGGCCAGCGGGCGGGCTTCGTCTCCCAAGGTCGAGAGCAATTTGACCGCATCGGCCACGGTCGCGGGCCGGTGATAGCTGAACGGGCCAGGAATCATGGTTGCCTCCTCAACTCGTCCTTTTGATCTCGGACGTTGGAGGCAGGCTGTTCCCGGAATTATTTCGCAGCAATCGCAAGGGCACGGGGGAGGGAAATTCGCACGAAATGCGGAAGCAGGCGCACGAAATGCGTCAGCGATTAAGACCTAAACGGCCCTAGGCATGCCGCCTTGCCAACCCCAACCTCGCCTTGACCTCGGCGATCTTGGCGCGGCTCACCGGCACCCGGTGTGGCGACGGGCCGTCGAGTTCGATCACGGCGCCATCGCCTTCCTTGCGGACGAAGGTGACGTGGGGGATCGCCACGATGTGACTGCGGTGCACCCGGACGAACATGCCAGGATCGAGTTGGGCTTCGGCTTCCGAGATCGACCACGGGCACATCCGCTCGCGGGTGCCGTCATGCACCCTTGTGTAATGCGCGTCGGCACGCACGCTGCGGACCTCGGCGGAATCGATGAAATGGGTGCCGTTGGCGCCCTCGACCGGAAGCCTGGCGGCGGGGGCGGCGCGGGGCGGCTGGCCGAGACCGCCGAGCGGCGCCAGCATCAACCGGGGCGACGGCATCGCCGGTTCGCGCAACGCCGGTTGCGGATCGGCGAGCGCCGGTTGCGGCGCCGGATCGACCGCGACCGCAGCGGCCGTTACGGGTTGCCGGCGCGGGTCCGGCACCAGCGACAGCAGGAAGCCCGCGGCGATGACGAAACACAGCACGGCGACGATCACCGCCAGCAGTTGCGGCGATGCCGCCAGCCCGCCGGCATGACGATGCGCCGTCTCCGACAGCGCGACGAAATGCATGCCGTGCATCGCGGTATAGTGCATGCCCGATACCGCGACGCCGAACGCGATCGAACTTGCGATCAGGCGGACGCCGTCCTGCCGCGCCAGGAAGGCGCGCAGGCCACCATAGGCGGTGACGATCGCGATTCCGATCGACAGCAGGATCATCGGGGTGTCGTGCGCGATCGCAAAATTGCCGGTCAGCCCGTGGATGCCGACATAATGCATGCTGGCGATGCCGGCCCCGAGCAGCACCGCGGCCCAAACCACGCGCCGCAGCGACGGTTCGCCGATGCTGACGAAGAACAGGGAGATACCGACCACCAGCGCGCAGATCAGAAACGAGATCATGGTGGGAAGCACGAGATAGACGGTGTCGGCCGGAATCGGCGCCGCCAGCATGCCGACGAAATGCATGGTCCAGATGCCGACCGCGAGGAAGCTGGCGGCGCCGGCCAGCAGCAGGCGACGGCTGACGCCCGGCGTCCCGCGGATGCGCGCCGCGAGGCCGAAGCCAGTGTAGCCGCCCAGGATCGCGATCACCACCGAGAGCGCGACGAGATACGGATCGTGTCCTTCAAACATGATCATTCGGCCGCCCGTCGCCGCGGGCGTGCCCTCCTCCCGCCGCCGAGCTTACCCGCGCGGCGGGAGGAATGACAATCAATCCGTGCACTTCACCACTCCGCAGCTTGCGGGAAAGGTGACCGGAACGCCTCTGCCTATGCAATCCCCGCCGCGACCTGGCCGCGCAGCCGTTCCAGGCTGAGCAGCGTGTTGGCGCAGGCTTCCGCGACCTCGACGCCCTTGAGCGCAAAATGCCGGCGGAAGAAATCGAGATGCGCG
>JBKJMF010000172.1:0-8528 GCA_046596525.1 Devosia sp.
TGGCAAGCGAAGCCCGGCTCGCAAGCTATTTCGCGATCGCCAAGCGCGATGTACCCGTCGAACACTGGTTTCATCTGGGGCGCCCAATCACCAAGGCGGCCGGCGCGCTGACGACGCTGTCGTGGAATGGGTCGATGTTCGAGTACCTTATGCCAGCTCTGCTGTTGCCGAGCGACGCGGGGCGGCTTCTAGGTCAAAGCGAACGCGCCGCCGTTGCCGCGCAGCAGCGCTATGGTGACAAGCTCGGCCTGCCCTGGGGAGTCTCGGAATCCGGCTATGCTGCCCGCGATGCCTCGCACCGCTACCAATACCAGGCATTCGGGGTTCCCGGACTCGGCCTGAAGCGCGGACTCTCTGAGGACTACGTTGTCGCGCCTTATGCGAGCGCGCTGGCACTTGCCGTCGCACCAACCACCGCCACGACCAACCTTCGTTGGCTGGACAAGCTCGGCCTGCGCGACCGGTACGGGTTCTTCGAGGCCGCCGATTTCTCGCCGGACCGGCGGCCAGCAAAAGGCGGCTTCACGCCCGTGCGAGCCTATATGGCCCATCATCAGGGCATGATTTCCGCTGCCATCGGAAACGCGCTTAACGACAACATCCTGGTCAAGCGTTTTGGTCGGGAGCCGCGCATGCGCGCTACCGAACTGCTGCTGCAGGAACGCGTTCCGTGGGAGTTTCCGCCCGAGCAGGCGACCGAGGCCGAGACCACGGCGCCCGACCTCGCCCGCACGCCGACACCGGCGCTGCATGGTTGGACTGCACAAAACCAGCAGGCCCCCCAGTTCCACGCCATCGGCAACGGAAGCCTCGCGTCCTGGATGACCGACGCCGGAGGCGGGGCGCTCTGGTGGCGCGGGCAATCGCTCACGCGCTGGACCGGCGACGATGTCAGCCGTGGCGGCGACGCGCGCATCTATGTCAGCGAGAGCGGGACGGTCCGGTCGCTCGGCGGACGCGGACCGGGCAGCACATCGGAGACGACGTTCCATGCCCACAAGATCGAGTTTCACGAGCGCCTAGAGGGCTTGTCGATGAACCTCGATATCGCGATTGCGCCGGGCGACGACGTCGAGATCCGCCGCGTCACGCTCTCCAACGATAGCGACCGGACGCGGGAAATCGATATAACGAGCTATGCGGAGGTCGTCCTTGCGCCTGCGGCCGCCCATGAACGGCACCCCGCTTTTAGCAAACTCTTCGTCCGCAGCGAACGGCTGGATAGCCAGAATGCGCTTGTCTTCAAGCGCCGCCCGAGACGACCTGCCGATCGACCGCCGGTCCTTGTTCATAGCCTTCTGCCGGGCGATGCCGCGGTGACGCCAGCAGGTTTCGAGACAGACCGCAGAAGGTTTCTCGGCCGACACGGCGACTCCGAACGACCGCCGGGCGCGATCGACCCGCTTGATGGCACCGCCGGATGGACGCTCGATCCGGTCATGGCGCTGCGGGCGCGCGTTGTCCTGGCGCCCGGGGGGCGCGCGCAGGTCGATTTCGTGACGGTTGCGGCCGGCTCACGCGAGACGGCGCTCGAGATCGCCGCGCGCTACGCATCCCCCCCGGCTCTCGACTGGGCGATGGAAGACGCCCTGCGATCTGCCGCGCTCGAAGCGCGACGCCTCGGGCTTGATTCCCGCACGCTGGCCGAGGCGCAGGCCCTATGCCGCGATCTAGTCTTCCCACGACTGCCCCCGCTCGTATTGACGGCGGCGGCCGAGACGGCCCTTCCGGCCCAGCCGCAGCTCTGGAGCATGGGGCTGTCCGGCGATCTGCCCATCGTCCTGGTTCGGGTTGTCGACGACGCGCACGCGCAGCTTCTGCCGATCATCGTTCGGGCGCACCAGTGGTGGCTGAGGCATGGCCTTCGCGCGGACCTGGTGATCCTGCGCGAGGGTGCATCGGGTTATCAGGAGCCGATCCGTGATCTGTTGTTCGCCGCTCTTCGCGACGCGAATGTGCCCGAAGGCCTGGGCGGACCGGGAGGCATTCATCTTCTGGCGGCAGACCAGTTCGGTGCAGCCGAGCGTCGGGCGCTCGAGGCGACGGCCCGGGTGACCCTCGACGGAGCGGCCGAATCGCTGGCCCAGGCGGTGGCACCGCCGCGATCGGGACGCACCGCGCCGCCGAGTTTCCAGCCGGTCGGCCCGCCACCGCCTGATCCTGTGCCCGCACCGCCACTCATGCGCCCCGAGAACCTCGCCTTCGACAATGTTCTCGGTGGGTTCGACCCGAGAGATGGCGACTATGCGATCCATCTGGAGGGCGGGCAGTCGACACCGGCGCCGTGGTGCAACGTGCTGGCCAATGAGAGCTTCGGCACCATCGTCTCGGAAGCGGGACTGGGCTTCAGCTGGTCCATCAACAGCGGCGAGCATCGCCTCACGCCTTGGTCGAACGACCCGGTGAGCGATCCTCAGTCCGAGGCGCTTTATCTGCGCGACGAGGAAACAGCCCGAATATGGACACCGACCCCGCTGCCTGCCGGCGGCGCTGCGTCCTGCCAGATCCGTCACCGCGCAGGCGCCACGACCTGGCAGCGCAATGAAGAAGGCCTCGAACAGCGTCTCACCGTCTTCGTCCCGCCCGATGCTCCAGTGAAGCTGGCGCTACTGACCCTCTCCAATCCTGGCAACCGCGGCCGCCGGTTCACGGTCACTTACTATGCCGAATGGCTACTTGGAGCGATGTCCAGCACCGCTCGGCCGCATCTGGTCTGCGGTTTCGACTTCGAAAGCCGGGCTCTGATCGCACGCAATGGCTGGAACCCGGAATTCGGGGACCGCACGGCGTTTCTTGCCGCAAGCCGACCCCCGCATAGCCTAAGCTGCGACCGCGCGGCATTTCTTGGAAGACAGGGCGATATGGCCCGACCGGCCGGCCTAACGGCCTGGGGCCTCGATGGTGCGACCAGCGACATCGCCGACCCCTGCGCGGCGTTCCAGGTTCACATCGATCTGGCTGCTGGCGCAACGGAGGAGGTCGTCTTCGTGCTTGGCGAAGGAACCGATCCGGCCGACGCGGCGCGCCTAGCGGTGCATTGGGCTGATGTCGAGAGGGTCAATCAGGCGCTCGTCAAAAGCGATGCCGTCTGGAAGCGGCGGCTCGGCGCCGTCCAGGTCACCACGCCGGACCCGGCGTTCGACCTCATGGTCAATCGCTGGCTCCTCAACCAGACCTATGCGTCTCGCATCTTCGCGCGCGCCGGGTTCCAGCAGGCCGGGGGCGCCTTCGGTTTCCGTGACCAGTTGCAGGATATGATGGCGCTTCTGTTTTCCGAGCCTCTGCGCGTGCGTGCGCATATTCTGGACTGTGCGTCGCGCCAGTTCGAGGAGGGCGATGTGCTGCATTGGTGGCATCCCCCTCTGGGGCGAGGTGTGCGAACGCACTGCTCGGACGATTTGCTGTGGCTCATCTATGCGACCGGTCGCTATGTCGAGGCCACCGGCGACACCTCCATCCTCGCGGTGGAAATTCCGTTTCTGTCCGCCCCGCCGCTGGGGATCGACGAGGAAGACCGCTACGCCCTGTTCGCGTCGGGCGCGGAGTGCGAGTCGCTGTTCGAGCATTGCCGACGGGCAATGGATCGTGGCGTCACAGTGGGCGCTCACGGGCTGCCACTGATCGGCACGGGGGACTGGAACGACGGCATGGATAGGGTCGGCAGCGAGGGACGAGGCGAAAGCGTGTGGCTCGCCTGGTTCGCCGCAGTTTGTGCCGACGCTTTCGCTGGCCTTGCCAAGGACGTCGGACGGAACGACCTCCATGACATCTGGAGAGCGCGCGCCGATGATCTGCGTCGGGCTGCCGACGCCGCCGGCTGGGATGGCGCATGGTACGCGCGGGCCTTCGCGGATGACGGCTTGCCGTGGGGCTCGAAGGAGTCCGGCGAATGCCAGATCGACAGCATATCCCAATCCTGGGCGGCGCTGGCCGGCGGACCCTCTCCCGATCGAACCGCGATGGCCGTCGCTGCCGCGACCAGGCGCCTTGTCGATGATGATGCGCGGCTCGTGCGTTTGTTGACGCCGCCCTTCGATCGGACCCCGCGCGATCCGGGCTATATACGCGCCTATCCGCCAGGTGTGCGGGAGAACGGTGGCCAGTACACCCATGCGGCGGCCTGGCTGGGTCTGGCCCATGCGCGGCTGGGAAATGGCGATGTGGCCTATCGCATATTCGATCTCATCAGCCCCATCCGCCGTACCGACAATCTCGCCAGGGCCGAACTCTATCGAGCGGAACCCTATGTCGTGCCGGCCGACGTGCGCGGCGCCGAGCCTGGGATCGGTCAGGCCGGCTGGACCTGGTACACGGGTGCGGCCGGCTGGACCTGGCAGCTAGCCGTCGAGGGTATTCTCGGCCTGAGCCCCCGGCGCGGTGCCGTTAGGATCGCCCCTCGAATCCCCAAGAGCTGGGGCGGTGCAGAGGTCAGGGTCAATGGCCCCGACGGGATTCTGATCGTCACCATCGAAGATCCCGAACGGCTCGGCTCCGGCCGCGTCGAGCTCACGGCAGAGGGTCGACAGCTGGGCAGCGATTGTATTGCCATCCCGACAGGCGGGATGGAACGCCGCGTCACGGCACGCCTGCGGCGCTGACTCGCGTGGCGCGCCAACTGCTGCTGGCTGATTGCTCTTCGTAGGACGGCACCAAGACCGTGGGGCGGCGCGATGGACGGCAGATGTGCACAAAGACCAAAGGACCCGAGAGACTTCAGAGCGGCCTGAGAAGCCCAAAAAGGTGGTTAGGGAGCGTTAGCACTGACGAGGATGCCGGTTGAAGATTGCCAAGGGCAACTAGTCTGGCCGCTGCTTGGCCCCGTTAGGTTACTCTATGGCGCCGCGTCTCACGGCGACCCGAGCTGACCGCGAAGTCGTCCGCCACTGTGTCACAGCTGTATGTCAGCCCATAGACGAACCCGGCACCCACCCGTATCCCTGCTTCCTCAGCTCGAATAGGTGATAGGGATCGGTTGGCAACCGAATACGTTGTCTTCGGGTATGGCTTTCGCTTTGCGGGCCTCCGGCATGGAGGGCCCAGCGATGGATGCCCACGACGACTTCCCCGCAAGCGCGGCCCTCAGCTTAATGCTAGCCGTGATTGCGACTTCAGATACACCGCTGCTGCTCCTTGCCGGCGACCTTACCGTTGTCGCTGCGAGTACATCATTTTGTCTCGCCTTCGACATCGATCCCGCAACCGTTCCGGGCAAGCCTGTTCTCGGGATGGGAGACGGGGAGTGGGATGTACCGCAATTGGGCTCGCTTCTCGCTGCGACTGCCTCGGGAGCTGCCGAGATACAGGCTTACGAGCTCGATCTTCGGCGGCCCAACCATGGTGTCCGGCACTTAGTGCTTAGCGTTCATCGGCTCGACTACGAGGACAAGGTCCGTGTCCGGCTGCTGTTGGCCGTGGCCGACGTTACCGACGCGCGTGCGAGCGAGAAGCTCAAAGACGACTTGATCCGCGACAAGGCAGTTCTCCTACGCGAGGTCCAGCACCGCATCGCCAACAGCCTCCAGATCATCGCCAGCGTGCTCCTGCAAAGCGCTCGTAGGGTCCAATCTGAAGAGACGCGGTCACTTGAAGGACGCTCACAGCCGGGTGATGTCGATTGCTTCGGTGCACCAGCAGTTGGCCCAGTCGACCGAGGGGGAAGTTGCTCTTCGTCCCTACTTCGCCCAACTCTGCGCCAGACTGGGCGCGTCAATGATCGAGGACCGTGAAAGACGTCCATTCGGGTTGCCGTCGACGACTCCGTTGTCAGCTCGGACACATCGATCAGTCTCGGGCTGATCGTCACAGAGTTGGTTATCAACGCCCTCAAGCACGCCTTCCCCGCGGGCCGCCAAGGTACGATAAGTGTTCACTATCAGGGACGTGGTCCCAACTGGGCCTTGTCGGTGGGCGATGATGGAATCGGCATGTCGGCTGACCCCCAAGCAGCTAAACCAGGGCTTGGCACCAGTATTGTCGAGGCTCTCGCGAACCGACTGCAGGCCGAAGTGCATGTCGGCGATGCCGCTCCTGGAACTACGGTCGAGATCGTCCACTCTGGCCTGGCGATCGTCCGTGACGCGGCACAAGCGGTCTGATCACTCAGCACCTCCTACCTAAGTGATGCAACCTAACCCTTTCGGGCCAGTTGGTGCGCACCGGAGGGCGAGTAATGTCAAATTTAAAGACCGCAGTGCTGGTCGTGGAAGACGAGCCGCTCGTCCGGCTTGCCGCCATGGACCTTATCGAAAGGGCCGGATACGAGGCTGTCGAAGCCAAGGACGCAGATGAGGCGATTCAGATTCTTGAGGCGCGCCCGGACATTCGCGTGGTCTTCACCGATATCGACATGCCCGGCACGATGGACGGGCTCAAGCTGGCACACTTCATCCGCGATCGCTGGCCACCGATCCGGATCGTGGTGGCCTCTGGAATGAAGATCGTGACCGAAAGCCAGCTGCCGGCGGGGGCCCGCTTTTTCAGCAAGCCCTACGAGGATGGGTCGATCGTATCCGCACTGTCGGAAATGTTGAACGGCTGAGGTTTAGTGACGACGGGGATGGGCAAGCCAGTTTGGCGAAAGCTGATATTGCTGGCTGCAACCTATCCGACCTTGGTGACAACCCTACCTTGCGGTTCAGCCTTGATTGATCAGTTCTTCCAGCGCGGCAAGCCCGACTAGAGGCGTCGTCTGCCACGGCACGAAGAAGAGCCGCTTGGCGAGCGACGTTCGCACTAGATCGATCTGCTTCTGCTCGCCCCGAAGGCGCTGGCGCAGCAGCGGGTCGTGCGTTCCTAACGGGAGCAGGCTTTTGTTGATGATCCAGGCATAGGGCTCGATCTTGGCCCGGCGGAGATCGTCCTGTAGCGCGCTCGCCTGCAACACCGTCGTGGTCTCGGCAAGTGTCACGAGCACGACGTGGGTATAGGAGGGGTCCTGCAACCGCATCAGCGGCGTGATCAGCCGGCCCGGCGCGTGGGTGTCCATTTGGCGGGTGATTTGACGGTGATAGGCGCCGGTCGCGTCCATCAGCAGCAGCGTGTGACCAGTCGGCGCTGTGTCGAGCACGACGAAGGCGCTCCGCGCTTCCTGGACGATGTGTGAGAAGGCGTGGAAGACCGCCACCTCCTCGGTGCAAGGCGACCGTAAATCCTCGCGCAGCAGATCCAGCCCCGCCGCATCTAGATCGCGGCTACGATCCTTGATGATCTTTTCGACATAGCGTTCGGTCTCGACCTTGGGGTCGATCCTGTCGACACGCAGGCCCGGTCGCTCGCCGCCCAATGTCATCGCGAGATGGGCAGCAGGGTCGGTCGTGCTCAGGTGCACACTATGACCACGTTGCACCAGCCCGAGCGCAATCACGGCGGCGATCGTCGTCTTTCCGACGCCACCCTTGCCCATAACCATGATCAGGCCTTTGCTATCGGCAGCAAGCTGATCGATCAGTTGAGCGAGAGCTGGCAGATCGCTGCCGAATTGGGGCAGGGAGGGCAGTGTCGCTGAGGGGGTGAATGCCCCAGGGTCCAGGAGGCCCCGCAATGCACCGAGTCCAAGCATTTTGAGGGGTCGGAGTGGAATATCGTCGCGCGGCAGAGCCTTAAGCGACGGGGGCATCGCCCGAACTGCCTCCTTACCGAGGTCCTCAATCGATGCAGCCACGGCATCGGCACGATCGGTTGCACTGAACACGCCATTGATCACGAGGCGCTGGTTGGACAGGCCCAATCGCCTCAGCTCCCCCGAGCTATGCGTGGCCTCCGTTAATGCACCGGCCTCAGGGCGGGCCACGAGGATAATCGTAGTCGTCGCAGGATCACGCAGAGCGTCCATGGCCTCCTTGAACTGCGCCTCCTGTAGCTTCAAACCGGAATGCGGCCCCAAGCACGAGGCGCCCTTCTCATTGGCCTCGAGGAAGCCGCTCCAGGCCTGCGGCAGGCTAAGCAGACGGAGCGTATGACCCGTTGGCGCAGTGTCGAACACCACGTAATCGTGCGTGGGGTCTGAGCCGGCAAGTCGTGCAGCGAATTCGTCGAAGGCGGCGATCTCCGTGGTGCAGGCTCCTGACAGCTCCTCCTCAACTTTGCTGCGCTCGGCTTCAGTCGTGCCAGGCACCATTTGCGCCTGGACGCGCGCCCGATAGGCCTCGGCTGCAAGGGTCGGATCGATGTTGAGCACCTGCAGCCGTTCGACACCCGGCACGCCCACCGGTTGGTTGCTCAGCGACACACCGAGGATCTCATCCAGGTTGGACGCGGGATCGGTGCTCACAAGGAGGACCGCGTTGCCGCGGTCTACGAGTGCCAGTGCCGTCGCGCAGGCGACCGATGTTTTACCCACACCGCCCTTGCCCGTGAAGAACAGGAACCGTGTGGGATGCTCAAGGAAACCGAACGTTGCGTGCCGAGGTTTGCCGCTCATAGGATCAATCTATGCCAATGAACCAGCGATCACTCAGTCGTCTTGCCGTCGAAATGTTCGGTGTCGGCCTCAGCCTCGGCCCGGGTATGGTGGACGATGCCGTCCCGAT
>JBKJMF010000175.1:0-5324 GCA_046596525.1 Devosia sp.
GCGTAATCAATCAGCTTGGCTTCGTTCAGCGCCTCCTGCGGACGCCCGTGGCGCTGCAGCTCGACATAGAACCGGTCGCCGAACAGCTCCCGCAGCCGTTCGAGGCGCGCCAGAGCAACCGTATCCAGATTGTTACCGAACCAGGGGTCGATTGCCCCTTCGGGACCACCAGTGAGGCAGATGATGCCTTCGAGCGCCTGGCGCTCCATCCAGGCGAGCTTGGCGGCGGCGCGGCCGTTCTCGCCTTCCAGATGCGACCGGCTGACCAGCCGCGACAGGTTGGCGAAGCCGGTGCCGGTGGCAGCAAGCAGCACCAGTCCGCCCTTGCCGTAGCGCCCGCGATCGTGGCCGCGCTCCTGCATGCGGTCCTGGCTGTCCTCCATCTCAGAGAAATCGATCGCCAGTTCCACGCCGATCAGCGGCTGGATCCCCTTGCCCGCTGCCTTCTCGGAGAACTCCAGCGCTCCGAACAGGTTATTGGTATCGGCGATGCCGAGCGCCGGCTGCTTGTCAGCCTTGGCCAGATCGAGCAGTTTGCTGAGCGGCAACGCCCCCTCGAGTAGCGAGTAGGCGGAATGTACGTGAAGGTGAATGAAGCCCGGGCCAGCCATTCCTGAGTTCCTAACCCCGTGGCAGCACCACGGCCACACACGAGGACGTCAATCCACAGGTCAGTCACACGAGTCGGGCAGCGATATCCATCCAGGTCAGCGACGCGACGGAGAAGCCGCAGATGGTGACGAAAGCGAGCAGATCCTTGACGAAAGAGAGCATCGGAACCTCCAGAGTTTCTGTTCCGTTCTTCTATGTTCGCAATTTGTTCTTGTCTAGCGACATCGGTGTAACCATGAATACGTGGTTAACGGGCGAGTCGCCCTGCGTCCCGCTACAGAAGGAGAACACGTGTTGAACCAGCACCAGAAAGCTGAACGCTTCCAGGCACTTCACCAAGGGCCGCTGTTCATCATGCCGAACCCCTGGGACGCCGGCAGCGCGAGGCTGTTGGCAGGTTTCGGCTTTGCTGCCCTTGCGACAACCAGTGCTGGCCTCGCCTTCGCGCTGGGTCGTCGCGACGGCGAAGGCAGCGTCACTCGTGACGATGCACTCCGCAACGCCGCCGACATCGTCGCCGCGGTTGATTTGCCGGTGAGCGCTGATCTCGAAAACGGCTACGGCGATAGTCCGGAACACGCCGCCGAAACCATCCGCCTTGCCGCCGAAGTCGGCCTGGTCGGCGGCTCGATCGAGGACTCGACCGGCAATTCCGACACGCCGATCTACGATTTCAACCTGTCGGTCGAACGCGTGGCCGCCGCGGCCGAGGCGGCGCGCGCCCTGCCCTTCGCGTTCACCTTCGTCGGCCGGGCCGAGAACTTCCTCCACGGCCACAACGATCTCGACGACACTATCCGGCGCCTGCAGGCCTACGAGAAGGCAGGCGCCGATGTGCTGTTTGCACCGGGCCTGCCCGACCTTGAGGCCATCCGCACGGTCTGTGCGTCGGTGAGCAAGCCGGTGAACGTCGTGCTTGGCCAGAAGAACACGCCGTACACCGTGGCCGATCTCGCCGCCGCCGGCGTGCGCCGCATCAGCAGCGGCAGTTCGTTTGCCCGCGCTGCACTGACCGGCCTCAGGGATGCGTCGCGCGAACTGCTCGGCCCGGGTACGATGACCTATCTCGACGACGCGATCAGCTTCGCCGAAGTCACGGCACTCATGGCCGAGAAACACTAGACGGCTGGATTTCGCGTAGCGATGCAGTTACCCATTCTGCCATGGCGATAGACGGCCGCACCCGCAAAAAACTCATCCGGATCCTCAAGTTGCTGGGCTCCGACCAAGCAGGCGAGCGCGCCTCGGCAGCGCTGGCCGCGCACAAGCTGGTCGTCTCACTCGACACCGACTGGGAGACGCTGCTGGAGCCGCAACGGGAGACCAAGGTGGTGGTGCAGCGGGTGCGCGAGTGGGATGTGAACCATCGCGAAGCGGCCGAAGCACGTATCCGCCAGCTCAAGGAGACGACTGAGCGGCAGGCTCGTCAGATCCGCGGTCTGCGTACTCGGGTGAACACGCTGGTCGACCGGGAACGGTTGCGGCGCGAGGCCGAGGTCGATGAGGTCCAGCCGGACCTCTAGAGCGTGAGCGGCTCGATCAGCCCGCCGCGTAGCGTCACGATGCGGTTGGCGCGGCGCGCCAGGTCGTGATTGTGGGTAGCGATCAGCGCCGCGGCCCCCTCCTCGCGGATCAGCGATGCGAGAGCCTCGAACACCACATCGCTGGTCGATGGGTCGAGGTTGCCGGTCGGCTCGTCGGCGAGGATGATGCGCGGATGGTTTGCGGCCGCACGGGCGATGGCGACGCGCTGCTGCTCGCCGCCCGAGAGCTCCGCAGGCCGGTGCAAGGCGCGCGGGCCGATACCGAGGATTTTGAGCAGCTCCATCGCGCGCTTCTCGGCCACCGCCTTGTCGCGTCCTGCAATCAGTTGCGGCATGGCGACATTCTCGAGCGCTGAGAATTCAGGCAGCAGATGATGGAATTGGTACACGTAGCCGATTGTGTCGCGGCGGAGCAGCGTGCGGCCGCGCTCGTTGAGCTTGCTGGTCGGCACGCCGGTGATTTCTACCTCGCCGCCCTGCGGGCGTTCGAGCAGCCCCGAGATGTGCAGCAGCGTCGACTTGCCAGCGCCGGACGGAGCCACGATGGCGACCATCTCGCCGCCCTTCACTTCGAGATCGGCCGCTTCCAGCACGCGGACCAGCGTTTCGCCCTCGCCATAGTGGCGGTGCACCTTCGCGAGTTTGAGGTGGACATCACTCATAGCGCAGGGCCTCGACGGGATCGTACTGGGCGGCACGCCACGCCGGATAGAGCGTGGCGAGGAAGCTGAGCCCCATCGCCACCGCGACGATGGCCGCGACTTCCGAGGGGTTGGTGCGGCTGGGCAGCGAGGACAGGAAGAACACCTCGGGCGGAAAGATCGTGAAGCCGAGCACGCTGGAGAGGAACGCCCGGATCGATTCGGCGTTGGCGGCGATGAGCAGCCCGAGGGCCATGCCGAGCAGCGTGCCGCCGACGCCGATCGCCACCCCGGCAATGCCGAAGATCCGCATGATCGAGCCGCGCGTCGCGCCCATGGTGCGCAGCACAGCGATATCGGTGGCCTTGTCCTTCACCAGCATGATCAGGCTGGAGATGATGTTGAACGCTGCCACCACGATGATCATCGACAGGATGATGAACATCACCGAGCCCTGGGTTCTCAGCGCATCGAAGAAATTCTGATGTTGCTGCTCCCAGTCGGAGAGGATCAGCGGCCGTTCGATCTGCTGGCCGATCTTCAGGCGCATGGAATCGAGCGCGTTGGGATTGTCGATGAACACCTCAAGGGCGGTGGCCCGGTAGATCCGGTCATAGGCCGCCTCCCGATCCTCTTCGGTCGCGTCGAGGGCGGGAACTGAAGCGTTGGGCTTCAGCACCCGATCGAACATGTCGAGGTAGTCCTGCGCCGGCCGCAACGGCATGTAGAGGTAGAAGCTGTCGAACTCGGTCATCCCGAGATCGAAGATCACCTGCACCGGGAAAGACCGCGTGCGTGGACGGTTGCCGCCCAGCGTGCCCTGCGCATCGGGGCTCAGCAGCGTTACCGGGTCGCCGATGTTGACCTTGAGCTTTTCCGCCAAGCGACGACCGATGGCGATGCCGTCGCCTTCGTCCCAGCCATCCCAATGGCCAAGGATCGCCCCGTCATGCAGCAGCTTCAGCTTCTCGATAGAGCCGAACGAAACGCCGCGCACGATGACGCCGGTCGAGTCCGCCTTGGCACCGGAGGCCAGAGCTTGTCCCTCGACATAGGGGATCGCTGCGATGACGCCGTCGACAGTTTGTATCTGGATCGCCGACTCGTCGTAGTCGGTGAAGCGGGCCTCGATCGGATAGGCCGAGAAGTGCCCGTTGAGGCCGAGGAGTTTCGAGATGATCTCGGCGTTGAAGCCGTTCATCACCGAGGTGACGACGATCAGCGCGGCGACGCCCAGCGCGATGCCGGTCAGCGTCAGCGCGGCGATCACCGAGACGAAGCGGTCGCGGCGGCGGGCCCCCAGGTAGCGGCCGGCCACCAGGAACTCGAAGCGCGAGAACGGGCCGGGATCGGCGGCGCGGTCCGTCATTGGTTGAGGCCCTCGATCGGATCGAGCCGGGCGGCGCGCCACGCCGGATAAAGCGTCGCGAGGAACGTCAGGCCGAGCGACAGCAACACCACCAGCGTCACCTCGTTCATATCGACCCGCGACGGCAGGCTCGACATCAGGAACAGTTCGGGCGGGAAGATCGAGATGTTGAAGAAGTTCGAGACGGCCGAGCGGATCGCTTCGACATTGATGGCAAAGACCAGGCCGAGGATCAGGCCCACCAGAGTGCCCGAAAGCCCGATCGCGAAGCCGGTCATTGAGAAAATGCGGAGGATCGAGCCACGGGTGGCGCCCATGGTGCGGAGTACAGCGATGTCCGGACCCTTGTCCTTCACCAGCATTACCAGGCTGGCAATGATGTTGAACGCGGCAACGAGGATGATCAGCGACAGGATAACGAACATCACCACGCGTTCGACCTGCAGGGCCGAGAAGAATGTCGCGTTGCGCTGCTGCCAGTCGGCAATGTCGAAGCCGGGCTCGAGTGCCGCCTGCAGCTTGGTGCGCATGCCAGCGATGTCGTCGGGATCAGTGACGAACACCTCGACACCGGTCGCCTGGTAGACCCGCTCGTAGGCGGCATCGATCTCTTCGTCGGTTGCCATCACGCCGGGCATGGTGGCCCCGGCCCTCAGCCGGTCCTCGTAGAGCCGGAAATAGGCCTGCGCCTCCTGCATCGGCAGGTAGACGTAGAACCCGTCATATTCGGGCATGCCGATGTCGAAGAGCACGTTGACCGGCAACGTCAGCTCGGCGGGAGTCATGCCGAACGGCGTCGGCGTGCCGTTGGGGTTGATGATGGTAATCTGGTCGCCCAGGGTAAGCCCCAGCCGCTCGGCCAGCCGCTGGCCGATGGCCACGCCCTGGCTCGTGTCCCACTGGTCCCAGCCGCCGAGCGCCGCGCCCTCGCGCAGCAGATCGAGCTTGCCCAGCGATGCCTCGCTGATGCCCCGCACGACCACGCCGGTGGCGCTGGAGAGGCCGGAGGCCAGCGCCTGGCCCTCGACGTAGGGGATGGCATAGCGCACCCCGTCGACGCCCTCGAGGCGGGTCACCACGTCGTCGTAGCTGGCGAACCGCTCGCCCACCGACTGCACGACGAAGTGGCCGTTGAGGCCGAGAATCTTGCCCAAGAGC
>JBKJMF010000360.1:0-3282 GCA_046596525.1 Devosia sp.
CCGAAGATGTTCTTCGACTACGCCGATTCCGGATCGTGGACGCAGCAGACCTACCACGACAACGAGAGCGACTTCTCGCAGATCCGGTTCAGGCAACGCGTCGCCGTTGATCTCGAAAACCGCAATCTCGCGACCACCATGGTCGGCCAGCCGGTGAGCATGCCCGTGGCCATCGCGCCGGCCGCGATCGGAGGCTTGCAGATCGCCGACGGTGAGATCAAGGCAGCACGCGCGGCTCAAAAGCTGGGTATCCCGTACATGCTGTCGATGATGAGCATCGGCTCGATCGAGGACGTGGCGGAGGCGACGACGGCGCCGTTCTGGTTTCAGATCTACACGCTTCGCGACAAGTCCTTCATGGAGCGGCTCATCGACCGCGCCAAGGCGGCGAAGTGCTCGGCGCTGGCCCTCACCATGGACCTGCAGATCCTCGGGCAACGGCACGCCGACATCCGCAACAACATGAAGGCGCCTCCGAAGGTCACGCCGGGGTTCGTCGCCGAACTGATGCGAAAACCCGGCTGGGCCATCGGCATGCTGGGTGCCAAGCGCCGGACCTTCGCCAACCTCGTCGGACACGCGACCGATGTCAGCGACCTCACGTCGCTGTCGACCTGGATTGCCGAGCAGTTCGACCCGCGGGTTACGTGGGATGAGGTCCGCTGGGTCCGTCGCCGCTTCGACGGCCCGGTTATCGTCAAGGGTATCCTCGACGTTGAGGATGCGCGCCAGGCAATCGAGGCCGGCGCGGACGCCGTCGTGGTTTCAAACCACGGCGGCAGGCAACTCGATGGCGCGCCGTCCACGATCCGCGTGCTCCCCGAGATCGTCGACGCTGTGGGCGGCAAGACCGAGGTGCTGGTGGATGGCGGCATCCGCTCCGGCCAGGATGTGCTGAAGGCATTGGCGCTGGGCGCCAAGGGCACCCTCATCGGCCGCCCGATGCTTTATGGCCTCGGTGCCGGAGGCGAAGCAGGGGTCAGCAAGGCTTTGGATATTATCCGCAAGGAGGCCGACACGACGATGGCGCTACTAGGCGAACGCGACATCCGCAACATCGGCCCGCACAACATCTACTCAAACGATCTGCTGCGACGGCAGGGGTACTAGCCTTAAGTCCCCCAACTCCCACTCGGCGCGCCATCCGGCCGCCAGGTCAGTTGCTGGTACACCTTCTTCGACACGGTCTGCATCTGAGCCTCGGGCAGGTCGCCGACCACGGTGCAGGTGATCTTGTCGTTGGCCCAGTAGAATGCATCGAGGTTCTTGCTGGTGGTGAATTCCTTCTCGGTGCGGCGATCGGCTAGAGCCGCGGTGATGTAGACCGTCACCCGCTCCTTGGCAGCGTTCTCGTACATCAGCTGTGCAGCCGGGCCGGTTGCCTGCTCGTCATAGCCGGGCAGCAGCCGACCGCCGACCAGGGTGAACCCGTCGGGCGTCAGGTCGGGCGGGGTGATCGGGCGTTCGACGCGGTCGGAGAGCCAGGCGACGAGGTGGTCCTTCTCCGTAGCGCCGACTTCGACGGCGTGGCGGTTCTCCTTGACGAACAGCGCATGCGCCGAGACCGCCGCGGCGATCAGTTCCTGGCGCTCCGGCGGCCTGAAGTAGTCGCGTCCGGCCCAGCCGAGTGCGCCACCCAGGGCGAGCGTCACCACCGCCGCGGCAGCGAACTGCGACCAGCCGAAGTTGCGGTTGGCGGCAGGCGAGCGGGCAATCATGTGCGGGTCGAGCCGCGACGGCACAGTCTCTTCGGCGGAGCCGTCGAACAGCGCGCCGAGAGCCTCGTTCTGGCGCTGCCAGTTGGCGATTTCGGCGGCCTTGTCGGGGCGGGCGGCGAGCCAGGCCTCGACCTCGGCGCGGCGCTCGGGCGTCAGCATGCCGTCCACATAGGCGTGGAGGTCGGTTTCGGAGATGGGGGCGAGGTTCGTGTTCATTTGACCGACCTCAATCTGGGTTCCTCGCCGCTGCCGGTCAACGTGCGAAGCGCCGCACGGGCGCGGCCGAGGCGGGACATCAGGGTGCCGGCGGGAATGCCGAGGACGCCGGCGGCATCCTGGTAGCTCAGGCCCTCGAGCACGACGAGCAGCAGCGCCTCGCGCTGGTCGTCGGGCAGGCGGTCGATGGCGCGGGACATTTCGGCGAGGGCGATGCGGCCGGGCTGCGCAGGAGCGACGGACGGTTCGGAAACAAGGCTGTCGATGGGAACGTGGTCTCCACGGCGGCGCTCGAAGCGGAGGTCGTTGCGCCACAGGTTGATGAGGATGCGGAACAGCCAGGCCTGTAGGGGCCCGGTGGGCGAGAACAGGTTGCGCTTGCGGATAGCACGCTCGAGACAATCCTGGACGAGATCGTCGGCGCGATCGGCATTGCGCGTCAATGAACGCGCATAGCGCCTGAGCGCTGGTACCGTCGCCTCGATCTCGTCCAGGAAGTCCATGAGTATGGCTGCTGTCGGCTTACTGCTCGACGGCAGTATGCCAGACGCCGCCGACACCGTCGCCCTTGGTGTCACCCACGGCAACGTCTTCGATCCAGAGGTAGAGCGGCATGCCCTTGTAGGCCCACATCTTGGTGCCATCGGTGCGGTCGACGAGGGTGTAGTCACCCTCCGGCGCAGCGTCCGCAGCGGCCAGCGCCGGCGGCCAGTTCACCGCGCATTTGTCGTAGCAGTTGGAGACGCCGACGGCGTCCTTGTCGAAGGTGTAAAGCGTCATACCCTTGGCGTCGGTGAGCACTTCCTTGCCGCCGATCTCAGCGCTCTTGATGGCGCCGCCGACATAATCTTCGGCAAAAGCGGCAGTCGTGAGCAGAGCGAGCGTGGCTGCGCCCAGTGCAATTGCGAGTTTCATGATGTCCCTCCGTTGGGTGCGAGGCACGGTCGATCAACCGGCCCTCGAAATCACCAACACCGGGGCAGGGGGTTTATTCCCCGCAAGCCCCAGTATTTCGTGAGAATTTGATCACGCTGGCGGCGGTTCGTGTTCGCGCCGGGTGGACAGGTGCGCCGGTGCCTGTTCATCTAGCCGCCAAGGCCGACGCGACGGCCGGGCAACAAGCCATTGGGAGGACTAGCGAATGAAGCGACGTGACTTCTTCAAGTCGGCCACTGCGGTGACCGCCGGCGCCGCCGTAACGACACTAGCCGCACCGGCGTTGGCGCAGAGCCAGCCAAAGGTGGCGTGGCGGCTGGCCTCATCATTCCCCAAGGGACTCGATACCGTTTATGGCGGTGCCGAGACGCTGGCAAAGTATGTCAGCGAGGCGACCGACGGCAACTTCGTG
>JBKJMF010000053.1:0-4905 GCA_046596525.1 Devosia sp.
CACGGCTATGACGGCTGGTGGCGCGCCGACAACGGCACCCGCCCCTACTTCCACGCCTCCGACGAAGGCTTGCCGATCGCCGCGCTGGTCGACTACCTCGCCATCGCCCCCGAGGCCGACAAGCCCCGCGTCTCCGCCGCACTCGCCAAGGCCGTCCGCCACCTCGCCACCATCACCGCCGAAGTCGAAAACCCCTTCGCCTACCCGCGCCAGTTGGTGAAGCGCACCGAGGGCGACATCTGCACCCAGTTCTTCTACCCGCACGGCAACGATAGCGGTTACTGGTGGCAGGGCGAGAACGCTCGCCTCGGCAGCCTGGCCTACGCGCTCCGCCGCGCCATGCCGCACATCGACACCGAAACCGCCGAACTCGCCCGCACCCAGTCGCAGCATGCCATCGACTGGATCCTCGGCCTCAACCCCTATCACGCGTGCATGCTGCAGGGCTTCGGCCGCAACTGGGCCATCTATGGACCAGCCAAATTCCCCAACGCCGACGGCGGCATCTGCAACGGCATCACCTCGTCCCTCACGGACGAAACCGACATCGGCTTCTGCCAAACCGAAGACCCCTTCCAGTCCTGGCGCTGGAGCGAACAATGGCTCCCCCACGCGGCGTGGTTCCTGCTGGCGATGACTGAGTATTAGACTCCCACCGCCGACGACCCAAGGGCACCCCTACCCCTGTCCCCATTGCCGGAACCGAAAACACCCGTCAGTGTTAAGCTTGGTGGCGCGACAGATTCCCCTGTGTCCATTGAACCGCCGTATCCACCGCCTATCTCCTTACCACCGCAGCTAACCCGGCCATCCCATGCCCGCTCCCGTCGTCGATGCCAAAGGCATCAACCTGCATCTGAAGAGCGGCGCCACTTCGCTGCACATCCTCAAGGATGTCGACCTCACGCTCCAGCCCGGCGAGGTGACGGCCATCGTCGGCCCCTCGGGCAGCGGCAAGACTTCGCTGCTGATGGTGCTCTCCGGCCTGGAGCAGGCCACCTCCGGCAGCATCAGTGTCGCCGGCACCGACATTGCGACGCTGAACGAAGACCAACTCGCCATCTTCCGCCGCGATGCGCTCGGCATCCTGTTCCAGAACTTCCACCTCATCCCTTCGCTCACCGCGCTCGAGAACGTTGCCCTCACCCTTGAGATCGCCGAGCCGTCCCTGCCCTGGACCGAGATCAGCGATCGCGCCGCTGCGGCGCTGACCGATGTCGGCCTCGCCAGCCGCCTGACCCATCTGCCCAGTGCCCTTTCCGGCGGCGAACAGCAGCGCGTCGGCCTCGCCCGCGCCATGGTCGGCAATCCGAAGCTCCTGCTCGCCGACGAGCCCACCGGCAATCTCGACCAGGAAACCGGCGCCCATGTCATCGAGCTGATGTTTGGCCTCGCCCGCGAGCGCGGCACCGCCATCCTGCTCATCACCCACGATCAGTCGCTGGCCGGGAAAGCCGACCGCCAGTTGCGCATGAACGAGGGCCATCTCAGCGAGCGGGTGCCCGCGTGAATGCGGCGGCCGCTACGCTGCGCGGCTGGCTCCGCGTCGCGCTGAAGGACCTGCGCGGCGACCTCCGCCGCTTCACCATCCTCCTCGCTTGCCTGGCGCTCGGCGTCGGCACCATCACCATCGTCGGCTCGGTCGGTGCAGCATTGCAATCCGCGCTGCTCCGCGACGCCCGCACCCTGCTCGGCGGCGACATCGAAGCCAGCCTCTCCTATCGCGCCGCCACCCCTGAGGAGCGCCAGGAATTCACGAGCCTCGGCAAGCTCGGCGAGGTCGTCGAAGTCATGGGGCGCGCCGACGCCGGCGAGCAGAACAGCTTCATCGCCATCCGCGCCGTCGATGCCAATTACCCGCTGATCGGCAAGGTCACGGTCGAAGGCGCCGAAAACCCCCTCCCCGAGCTGCTCACCCCACGCAGCGACGGCAGCTTCGGCCTCGTCGTCGAGCAGCTGCTGCTCGATCGCCTCGGCGTGAAGCTCGGCGAGCAGGTCACCATCAGCGATGCCACCTTCACCCTCACCGGCATCATCGGCACCGAGCCCGACCGCATCACCTCCGGCATGCAGTTCGGCCTCCCCGTGCTGATGTCGGTCGATGCGCTCAACGCCACCGGCATCCTCGCCCCCGGCGTCCTCGCCAATTACCGCTACAAGATGCTGCTCAACACGCCCGACGCCGACGCAGCTAAGCAGTCGATCGAGACCGCTTTCCCCAAGGCCGGCTGGAAACTCAGCGGCCCCAAGGACGCCACCGCCGACCTGGCGCGCTTCTTTGATATGTTCGCCCGCTTTCTCACCATTGTCGGCCTCTCCTCGCTGCTGGTCGGCGGCCTCGGCGTCTCCAACGCCATCTCCGCCTACGTCACCGAACGTCAGCGCTCCATCGCCACCATGAAGGCGCTTGGCGCCACCGGTCCGCGCATCCTCGTCCACTTCCTCACCCAGGTGATGCTGCTCACTCTTGCCGGCATCATCCTCGGCCTGCTGCTCGGCACGCTCCTCACTATGGTGCTGCTGCCCATCCTCGGCAGCCTCCTCGGTCTTTCGCTGCCGCCGGTGGTCGATATCGCGACGCTATGGACTGCCGCCGGCTTTGGCGCCCTCACCGGCTTCGCCTTCGGCTATTTGCCGCTGCGCCGTGCCGAAAAACTGCGGCCCGCCTTGCTGTTCCGCTCCGCCGGTTCGGCCGTCGAAGGCGGGCTCGATTGGCGCGATATGCTGAAGCCCGGCCTCTGGGTACCGCTCGGCCTCGCCGCCGCCGGCATCTATGCGCTGGCCGCCATCACCACCGGGCGCCCGCTGCTGGTGCTGTGGTACGCGCTCGGCGTCCTCGCTGCTTTCCTGGTCCTCCGCGGCGCCGCCTGGCTGCTGCAGCGCACCCTGAAGCTCATCCCGCCGCTCCCCAATGCGGCGGTGCGCAATGCCATCAAGTCGATCTGGCGCCCCGGCGCCCCCGCTCCGGTGGTCATCCTGTCGCTCGGCCTCGGCCTGGCGCTGCTGCTGCTCATCGCGCTGATCGACGGTAACCTGCGCCACCAGCTCGAGGGCGAGTCGATCCCCAACGCGCCGAGCTTCGTCTTCATGGACCTGTTCGAGGACGAGGTGGATTCGCTGAAGACCTTCTCCGTCGCCGACAAGTCCGTCGAAACCTTCGCCTCCATGCCCGCGGTCACCGGCGCCATCGAGGCCATTGACGACGTGCCCATCGCCGAACTCGGCCGCGTCCCACCGCCCGAATTCGCCTTCGTGCTCGAAGGCGAGATCCCGCTCACCGCCTCCGAAGGCCTGCCCGACCAGTCCACCATCACCGAAGGCAGCTGGTGGCCGCCCAACTTCATCGGCCCGCCCGAAGTCTCGGTGTTCCAGCGCCTCAAGGAACCGCTCGGCCTGAAGCTCGGCGACATCCTGACCTTCCGCATCTTCGGCGACGAGGTGAAGGTGAAGATCGGCAGCTTCCGCGATTACGCCTGGCGCTCGGGCAGCGTGAACTTCGGCTTCGTGCTCTCGCCCAATGCCTTCGCCGATTTCCCGCTCAGCTATCTCGGCCTGCTCAAGGCCGTCCCCGGCCAGGAAGCCGAAGTGCAGCAGCGCCTGGTCGCCGAGTTCCCGGACCTCTTGTTCCTGCCGGTCAGCGAAGCACTCGAAACCTTCGCCACCATCCTCGCCAACGTCACCACCGCCGTCGAAGTAATCGGCGGCCTCGCCGTGGTCAGCGGCGTACTGGTGCTCGCCGGCGCCATGGCCGCTGGGAGGAAGCAGCGCGAGTCCGATGCCGTTGTGATGAAAGTGCTCGGCGCCACTCGCGGCGACGTGCTCCGCGCCTATCTCGTCGAATACGGCTTGCTCGGCCTCCTCGCCGCGGTGCTCGCGGCGCTGCTCGGCCTCGCCGGCACCTGGGCCTTCGTCGAGTTCGTGCTGGAGATCGACTTCTGGGCCGATCCAGCACTGCTCATCTGGGTCACCCTCGGCACCATCGCCCTCGCTATCATCGTCGGCATGCTCACCACCTGGTCCGCCCTCTCCACGCGACCAGCCCGCTTCCTGCGCGAGGAGTGATCGGCTAGCGTCCCGCCAACGGAGGTCCCGATGCGCCGACTGCTCTTCGCCCTGAGCCTGCTGCTGGTTCCCTCGGCCCATGCCGCCGAACCACAGATCGACGAAGTCCGCGCCGCCTGGGACGCCTGCAGCAAGATGCTCGAGGCCGCCCCCAACGACTGGACCGGCTGGCGCCGCAACTTCGATGGCGGCTATTCCGACCACTTCGAGTTCCACGATGGCGGCGACGACGCCCCCTCGGTGCTGGTCCAGACCTGGCTGATCGACGCCATCGCCACCCAGACCGACACCTCCTGCTACCGCCCAAACGGCAGCCTCGCCTTCATCTTCTCCGAGCTGACCTCGCCCAACATGGCCCAAGGGACGGGCGACCGTTACGACAGCCCCGCCATCACCCGCGAAGGCCGCCTCTACTTCGCCCCCGACGGCCATCTGCTCCGACTGCTCAGGCGCATCACCGAAGCGGGCGCGGAAGTCGCCCCCATCGACAACGAGCAGTACCAGCTCGCCCGCGGCTGCGGCCTCACCGCTCCCCACGCCACCGTCAAAGACGTCCGCTCCCACATGATCTCCGAACTCGGCGACATCGAAGGCAACCGCGGCAAGTACACCACCGAACCGCTGGACTGGTGCGCGATGGAGACGGAATAGCAGGCGCGCCTGCGCGCCCGACAGCCCTTCGGCTTCGGTAGATTCAAAGAACGGGCGGTTCCGGCGCGGCTTCGACCACGCGGGTAGTCCGCAATATGAAGGCCGTCGCCACGCCGGAACTGTTCGGAGTTTTTGCGGGGACTGTGAGGAAGCGTTCGCACGCCGTGCGCTAAGCACGGACGGTGGACGGGT
>JBKJMF010000085.1:0-2827 GCA_046596525.1 Devosia sp.
TGATGGTGCGCGGCAAGACCCAGGCGGCGGAGACCGTCGCCACCCCATTCGTTCCCCATCGCTATGTCCGGAAGGCCAGCAAATGACCAAGTTCACCAAGGACCACGAGTACATCACCCAAGAGGGCTCCATCGGCACCGTGGGGATCACGCCCTACGCTCAGGAGCAGCTGGGCGACATCGTCTATGTCGAGCTGCCCAAGGTCGGCCAGAAGCTGAAGGCAGGCGACGAGGCCGCGGTGGTGGAATCGGTGAAGGCCGCCTCCGAGATCTACGCGCCGGCTTCCGGCACCGTGGTGGCCGTCAATGACGGCCTCTCCGGCGAGCCGGGGCTGATCAACTCGGCCCCCGAGACCGATGGCTGGATCTTCAAGTTGCAGCTCGACAATCCGGCCGAGCTCGACGGGCTGATGCACGCCGACGCCTACGCCAAGCTGACCGCCTGAGGATCTCGATGCGTTACCTCCCCCATTCCGAGCACGAGCGGGCCGATATGCTCGCCGTCATCGGCGCCAACACCGCCGCTGATCTCTTCGCCCGCGTGCCGCGTTCGGCGCTGCTGACCGAGTCGGTGAACCTGCCGGCGCACTCGCCGGAGTTCCTGGTCGAGGCGCACATGAAGGCGCTGGCTGGCCGGAACCACGCGGCCGGGGACGGCCCGTTCTTCATCGGCGCAGGCGCCTATCGGCACCACGTGCCGGCGAGCGTCGACCACCTGATCCAGCGCTCGGAATGGCTGACGGCCTATACGCCGTACCAGCCGGAGGTCTCGCAGGGGACGCTCCAGATGCTGTTCGAGTTCCAGACGCAGGTGGCGCACCTCGCCGGCATGGAGGTCGCCAACGCCTCGATGTATGACGGCTCGACCGCCACCGCCGAGGCAGTGCTGATGGCGCGCCGGCTGACCCGCCGTAACCGCATCGTGCTGTCGGGCGGGCTGCATCCGCACTACCGCGACGTGGTCCGCACCTATCTCGGCGACGGCCCAGAGCTGATCTGCCTGCCGGCCTCGCCGGAAGGGCAGGGCGACATCCTCAACCGCATCGATGGCGAGACCGCTGCGATCGTGGTGCAGACGCCGGACTTCTATGGGCATTTGCGGGACCTACGGGCCGCTGCCGAAGCGGCGCATGCCGCGGGGGCGCTGCTGATCGTCGTGGTGACCGAGGTGGTGTCGCTGGGACTGATAGAAGCGCCCGGTGCTCTAGGGGCTGACATCGTCGTCTGCGAGGGCCAGTCGATCGGCAACAGCCTCAACTTCGGCGGACCCTATGTCGGGCTCATGGCGACGAAGAAGGAGTTCATCCGGCAGATGCCGGGGCGGCTCTGCGGCGAGACCGTCGATGCCGACGGCAACCGAGGTTTCGTGCTGACGCTCTCGACCCGCGAGCAGCACATCCGCCGCGAGAAGGCGACGAGCAACATCTGCACCAACTCTGGGCTCTGTGCGCTGGCCTTCTCGATCCATATGTCGCTGCTGGGCGAGGCGGGGCTGAAGAAGCTTGCGCGGCTCAACCACCACAATGCGGTGAAGCTGGCGCGCATGCTCGGCACAGTGCCGGGTGTCGAACTGCTCAACAAGAGCTTCTTCAACGAGATGACCATCCGCCTGCCGGTCCCGGCGGCGCCGATTGTCGAGCTACTGGCGCGGGCCGATGTGCTGGCTGGCCTGCCGGTGAGCCGGCTGGAGCCGGACAATCCGGATTGCCAGAACCTCATCGTCCTCGCGGCGACCGAGCTGACGACTGACGACGACATCGCGATGCTGGCCGAGTGCCTCCACGCCGCCCTCTCGGAGGAAGCCCAATGAGCATGAACAACCAGGGCCGCCCGACTGGCGTCGGCACCTCCGATTTCGCGTCCGTGTCTGGCTCGTCGCTGCTGCCCAATGAGCCGCTGCTGTTCGAGATCGGCGATCGCGAGCACTCCGGCGTCGACCTGCCGGACGTGACGATCGATGGATCGTTCCTCGGCGGTTTGGAGCGGAAGTCCGAGATCGACCTCGCGGGGCTCACCGAGCCGGAGACGCTGCGCCACTATGTGCGATTGTCGCGCCTCAACTACTCGATCGACAGCGGCATGTATCCGCTAGGCTCGTGCACCATGAAGCACAATCCGCGGCTCAACGAGAAGATGGCGCGGCTGCCGGGCTTCGCCGATATCCACCCGCTGCAGCCGGTCTCGACCGTGCAGGGCGCGCTGGCGCTGATGGATGAGCTGGCGCACTGGCTGATGACGCTGACCAATACCGCCGCCATCGCGCTGACCCCCAAGGCAGGAGCGCATGGCGAGATGTGCGGCATGATGGCGATCCGCGCCGCGCAGGAAGCGGCGGGGCAGGGGCACAGGAAGGTCGTTCTGGTGCCCGAGAGTGCCCACGGCACCAACCCCGCGACGGCGGCTTTCCTCGGTTACAGCGTGCGCTCGATCCCGGCACGCGATGACGGCACGGTGGATGTCGAGGCGGTGAAGGCGGCGCTGAGCCCCGATGTCGCGGCGATCATGCTGACCAACCCCAATACCTGCGGGCTGTTCGAGCCGGAGGTGATCGAGATCGCCGCCGCCGTGCACGCCGCCGGGGCCTTCTTTTACTGCGATGGCGCCAATTTCAACGCCATCATGGGCGTGGTGCGGCCGGGCGATCTCGGCATCGACGCCATGCATATCAACCTGCACAAGACCTTCTCGACGCCGCATGGCGGCGGCGGCCCCGGCGCCGGTCCGGTGGTGCTGTCCGAAGCGCTGGCGCCCTTCGCGCCGGTGCCGTTCGTCCGCAAGGGGACCAGCGGGTCCGAGCTGGTCGAGCATGCCGAAGCCAAGCACCTCGG
>JBKJMF010000286.1:0-2602 GCA_046596525.1 Devosia sp.
CTGCTGGCGAGTTTCAGTCTGCAGATGGCTACCTCGCTGCGCGCCTACGTCACCGGCGAGAGCCTGTGGTCCAAGGGCCAGCACGACGCGATCTACTATCTCAGCCGCTTTATCGACACCGGCGAGTCCGTCTATCTGCAGCGCCACCGCGCGGCGCTCGCCGTGCCGCTGGCGGATCGAGATGGGCGGCTGGCGCTCGAGGCCCTGCCGCCGGACCGCGCGGCGGCGTTCCAGGCGTTCCGGCGTGGCGGCAATCATGCCGAGGATGTGCCGGGGCTGATCTGGCTGTTCGAGAGTTTCGGCTGGTTCAGCTACATGGCCGCTGCAATCACCACCTGGCGGGAAGCCGAGCCGCCGCTGTTCGAGCTCGATGCGTTGGCCAACCAGGTGGCAGAGACCAGCATCGAGGATGGACAAAAGCACCAATATTGGCAGGCCCGGCTCGGCGAGATCAACGACCGGGTCACGCCGCTGACCAACGCCTTCTCCAACTCGCTCGGAGAGGGCACACGCTTCGTTCAGACAGCCCTGCTGGCGGCCAATATCGCCATCGCCATGCTGTTCGTCGTGCTCACCCTCTGGCGGCTCAACAGCTTCCTCAGTCATCGCCGAAGCATCGAGCACGAGCTGTCGTGGCGCGCCTCGCATGATGCACTGACCAAGCTGCCCAATCGTGCCGCCTTCGAGCGCGCGGTGGAGAAGGCGCTGGCCGACGGGACCGCGACGGCATTGCTGTTCGTTGATCTCGATCAGTTCAAGGTCGTCAACGACACCGGCGGACATGCCGCGGGCGACCAGTTGCTTTGCGCCCTGGCCGACCGCCTACCCGCAATCCTCGGGCCGGGCGCGTTGCTGGCCCGTCTCGGCGGTGATGAGTTCGGGGTTTTGGTGCACACTGGCTCAGTCGATGAAGCGTTGATCACGGCGCATCAGTTGCGCACCACGTTGGCCGAGTTGCCCTTTATCTGGAACGACCAGCACTTCACAGTCAGCGCCAGCGTTGGCTTCGTGCGTCTCAACCGGACCGTGAGCAGCCTTACGGCGGCACTCCGGGCGGCCGACATCGCCTGCTACGTGGCCAAGGAGAAAGGCCGCAACCGGGTCCACGTTTACTCGCCGGACGATGCCGAGCAGGCCGAGATGGCCGGCAACATCGGCTGGGTGCAGCGCCTGCAGCGCGCCCTCGACGAGGACAGCTTCGCGCTCTACGCGCAGGACATCGTGCCGCTTGCCCCGGAGGCCGATGGCGAGCACTGCGAGATTCTGGTGCGCCTCGCCGACCATGGGGAACTGATCGGTCCGGGTCGTTTCATCCCGGCCGCCGAGCGCTTCGGGCTAATGCCGCAGCTCGATCGCTGGGTGGTGCGTCATGCACTGCGGATCATTGCCGGCCGCATCGCGCGTGATCGCGGGCTGCACCTGCGGACCTACTCGATCAACCTCAGCGGCCCGGCAGTTGGCGACGAGACCTTCCTGCCGTTCCTCAGGCAGCAGTTCGAGGACACCGGAGTGCCGCCGCAGCTGATCTGCTTCGAGATCACCGAGACCAGCGCCGTCGCCAATCTCGAGCGCGCCGCAACGTTCATCGCGGCGTTGCGCGGCATCGGCTGCAAGTTCGCGCTCGATGACTTCGGCGCCGGCATGTCGTCGTTCCACTACCTCAAGCGCCTGCCGGTCGACTTCCTGAAGATCGATGGCGGCTTCGTCAAAGGCATGCTGCACGATCGCACCGACCGGGCCGTGGTCGAGACCATCAACCACCTCGGCCATGTCACCGGCATGAAGACGGTGGCCGAGATGGTCGAGACGGCCGATATCCTCGCGGCCCTCAAAAGCATCGGCGTCGACTACGCCCAGGGCTACTTCATGAGCATCCCGAAGCCCTTCGCTGTCGAGCCATCGGCATTGCCGATGCGGTTGTCGGCGTAAGCTATTTCGGCGTCGGCGCCTCGGCGTCGATCAGGCCGGCGGTCTTGAGATCGGTCCAGAGCGCGGCCGGCACCACTTCCTGCAGGTAGCCGATATTGCTGGCGACTTCCTCGGGCTTGGCGCCGCCGGGGATCACCGACACCACCGTCGGATGCGCCAGGGGGAACTGCAGCGCAGCGGCCTGCAGGGACACGCCGTGATCAGCGCAGACCTGCTGGATGCGGCGCACCTTGTGCTGCACTTCCTCCGACGCGATGCTGTAAGCATAGCGCGCGTTGGGGCCGGGGCCGGTGGCGAGGATGCCCGAGGCGTAGGGCGCGCCGATGATCACCGAGATGTTGTTATCGACGCAGCGTTTCAGCCCGGTGGCGAGCGCCGACTGGTCGAGCAGCGTGTAGGGCATCGCGACGATGCAGAAATCGAGCGGCACCTGCGGCGCGAAAGTCAGCAGCGACGGCGCTGCATTGAGCCCCATGCCGATGGCCTTGATCTGGCCGGAGCTCTTCAGCTCTTCGAGCGCCTTGATGCCGCTGCGGACCATATCTTCCATGCGCGGGCCTTCGGGATTGCTCGCGAGCGAGGCTTCCGGATCGTGGATCAGCAGCGCGTCGACGCTGTCGAGGCCGAGCCGCAGCAGGCTCTGCTCGTAGGAGCGCATGACGCCGTCATAGGA
>JBKJMF010000353.1:0-3842 GCA_046596525.1 Devosia sp.
CACGCGCCGTCGGCGACGCCCGCGTCACCCTCGACACCTACCTCGTCGTCCGCAACACCACCGCCGTCCCGCCGCGCTGACTGCGCTGCGTCTGCTCATCTCGTCGGCATTTTGCACATTTGCATCAACGCTGCGCACAAATGTCGCTTCTTGCGCTCTAATGCACACATCTCGGTGGGCCGCGCTGCAAATCTGTGCATGATTGCGCCGACGACAGCGCAGAGGACGACCCGCCGTGCAGCAGCAGATTTCTCCCACCTCAGCGGTGCAGCGCGCTTTCGCCGCCCTTCGCGATTACAACGATCCGGCGCTGTTCATCAGCCTCAAGCCCGAGGTCGATGCGCTGGCCGAAGCCGCCGCGCTCGAGGCCGCAGGGCCGGCGGGCAAAGCACTGTTCGGGCTGATCTTTGCGGTGAAGGACAACATAGACGCCGCCGGCCTTTCCACAACCGCTGCCTGCCCGGACTTCGCCTATTCGCCGGAGCGCTCCGCCTTCGTCGTCGCGCGGCTCGAGGCAGCCGGCGCCATCGTCCTCGGCAAGACCAATCTCGATCAGTTCGCCACCGGCCTCGTCGGCGTACGCTCGCCCTATGGCGTGCCGCGCAACGTCCAGCGGGCCGACCTGATCCCCGGCGGCTCGAGCTCCGGTTCGGCCGTCGCCGTCGCCGCCAGCATCGTCGATTTCTCGCTCGGCACCGACACCGCCGGCTCCGGCCGCATCCCGGCCGGCATGAACGGCATCGTCGGGCTGAAGCCGACCCTCGGCCTGCTCTCGGCCAGCGGCATGGTCCCCGCCTGCCGCACCCTCGACACCATCTCGATCTTCGCCCGCGACGTCGGCATGGCGATGCGTGTCGCCGAAGTCGCCGCGGCCTACGACGCGGCCGATGCCTATTCCCGCCAGCTGCCGGCGCCGGCCATTTCCGCCCCGCCGCCCCATCCCCACGTCGGCGTGCCCCTCCCGGCGCAGCGCGAGTTCTTCGGCGATGCCGCCGCCGAAGCCTCCTATGCCGCCGATCTCCAGAGTCTCGCCGCCCTTGGCGCCGAAATCATCGAGCTCGATTTCGAGCCGCTGCACGCCATCGCTCGCCTGCTCTACGAGGGCCCCTGGGTGGCCGAGCGCTATGCCGCGACCAAGAGCCTGCTCGAAACCAGCCCGGACTCCTTCCATCCGGTGACCCGCAAGATCATCGAAGGCGCCCGCGGTCTCACCGCGGTCTCGGCCTTCGAGGCCACCTACAGGCTGATGGACCTGAAGCGCGCCGTGGCGCCGCTGCTCGCCGGTCTCGATTGCCTCGCCGTGCCCACCGTGCCCCGCGCCTACACGGTGGCCGAACTGGAAGCCGACCCGATCACCCTCAATTCCAACCTCGGCAGCTACACCAACTTCGTTAACCTGCTCGATCTCGCCGCCATCTCGGTGCCCACCGGCACCCGTAGCGACTGCCTCCGCGGCAGCCTGACCCTCATCGGCCGCGCCAACAGCGACGGCCACCTCGCCGGCATCGGCGCCGCCCTGATGGGCGAAGCCGTGGCCGCTCCCGCGCGCGCCAACCCCGGCCGCATCGAGATCGCCGTGGTCGGCGCCCATCTCTCCGGCCTGCCGCTCAATGGCGAACTCACTGCCCTCGGCGGCGGCTTCGTCCGCACTGCCGACACCACACCCGACTACCGCCTGTTCGCCCTCCCCGGCACCACCCCGCCAAAGCCCGGCCTGCTGCGCGTCGCAGCCGGCACTGGCGCCGCCATCGCCACCGAGATCTGGTCGCTCGACCCCGCCGGCTTCGGCGCCTTCATCGCCAAAATCCCCGCCCCTTTGGGCATCGGCACCTTGCGCTTCGCCGACGGCAACAACGTCAAAGGCTTCCTCGTCGAAGCCGAGGCGGTGAACGGTGCGCGCGACATCTCGGAGTTCGGCGGCTGGCGGAATTTCCTGGCGAAGGCTTAGCGCCTTACCAACCGCTCATAGGCATCGCCAACAATCGCGATGTGCTTCCGCATCGCCGCCTCCGCTTCCCCGCGGTCCCCGCGCAAGATCGCCTCGACGATCAGCCCGTGCTCGGCATGCGATTGCGACAGCCGCCCTCGCGCCGCGAACTGCGCCCGGCGGAACGGCTGCAGCCGCTGCCGGGTCGAAACCGTGATGTCGCAGAGGTAGCTGTTGTGGGCGCCCTCATAAATGGCGGTGTGGAAAGCGTCGTTCGCCTCGGCATAGCCCGTCGCGTCACCAGCCCTCACGATTCCCGCCATCTCGCCATGCTGCGCATCGAGCGCATCGCGCTCCGCCGCCGTCATCATCACCGCGCAAAGCCCGGCACACAGCGCCTCGAGATAGCCCATCACCTCGAACATGCCTGCCAGTTCGGCCGGCGCAGGCTTTGCCACCAGCGCCCGCGCATGCGGCTTCTGGTCGACCAGCCCGCTTGCCGCCAAGAGCCGCAGCGCATCGCGCACCGGTGTGCGCGACACCGCGAACTCGGTCGCCAGCAGCGTTTCGTCCAGCGGCGTGCCAGGCTGCAGCTCGCCGGCAATGATGCGGCTCGCCAGCACGCGGCGAATCTCCTCGCCGGAGGTGCGCTTCAGCATGGTCCCCTCAAACTCCCCCGTCAGTCGATGACGCTGACATGCGCGGCGGCGACGCGCCAGCCGTCCGGCATCCGTATCCACGTCTGCATCTGCCGTCCAACCCTCCCGGCAGCGTCGTCACGATAAAACAGCGTCGAGGCCGTCGCGACATCGCGCCCATATGTGGTGATCACCGTCTGCTCGAGCCGTCGCGATAGCCCCGCCGACGGCCGCGACAACCGGAACTCCCGGATCGCCGCGATGCCATAGAGGTTCTCGCCGATGCCGTAGCGGATGGTCACCGGGCTATCCAGAAACAGCTCGTCGAGCACCGCCACATCGTTGCTCACCAGCGCCGCCTCATAGCGCGCAAACACCGCCTCCACCTCGGCGACAACCGCCGGATCGTTGATGATCATCACGCCGCTACCGCCGCCTGCAGCGCCGCAAGCGGCGTCACCCAGCCGACGATACCGCCCTGCGCCGCAATCATCGCCAGCGTCGCCGCCTTGAACTCGGGGAAATAACTCTCCGTCGCATCCTCGATCAGCAGGCACTCGTAGCCGCGATCGTTGGCCTCGCGCATCGAAGTCTGCACGCAGACCTCCGTCGTCACCCCAGCGAACACCAGATGTGTGATCCCTAGGCCGTGCAGTTGTTCATGCAGCCCCGTGGCCCAGAACATCCCCTTCCCCGGCTTGTCGATCACGATCTCGCCTGCGATCGGCGCCAGCGCCGCGACGATCTGGTTGCCCGGCTCGCCCGCCACCAGCAGCCGTCCCATCGCCCCGGTCTCCCCGATATGAAGGCCGGGGTTGCCGCGCCGGATCTTCGAGGGCGGGCAATCGCTGAGGTCCGGCTTGTGCGCCTCGCGGGTGTGGATCACCAGCCAGCCCTGCTTACGGAACAGCCCGATCAGCGCTGCTGTGGCCGGGATGATCGCCTCGAGCCGCGCCACGTCATTGCCGAGCGAGTCCCCGAACCCGCCCCGCTCGATGAAATCGCGCTGCATGTCGATCACCACCAGCGCCGTGTGCGCGGGGTCGAGCTCGTACGGATAAGGCCGCGAAGGAACCGAGATCATCGGCGAACACTGACGATGAAGGAGCCGCGGCAGGGGATGTGGATGGCGAGGTACTCGCCGTCGCGCGCCGGCAATTCCTGTCGCGCGAAAAGTATAGTGAGGGGGCCCTGCACCCTGCCACGGACCCAATGGTAGGCCCCCTCACCCGGCGCTATCAGCCGCCAGCTTCCGCCCCAAGCAAGAGGTTTCGTCT
>JBKJMF010000431.1:0-3169 GCA_046596525.1 Devosia sp.
CGGCAACGGCGACAAGGGCATCCCGAACGGGCTGCCAGTCGACGAATGGGGCATCAAGGTCGACGAGAATTCGCGTCCAGTCGGCTCATGCGTTGCACGCGGCGGCGATACCAACGGCCCGGCTGCCGTCTACTCGATCCAGAAGTACCTGGATTGGCTGAAGGCCTACGCGCCGCCGGAAGCCCAGGGCATGACGTTCGGTGAATCCGGTCCGGTGCCGTCGCAGGGCATGGTTGCCCAGCAGATGTTCACCTACACCGCCTTCACCGCGGCGTTCGTGAAGGAAGGCCTGCCGGTGGTGAATGCGGACGGCACGCCGAAGTGGCGTTTCGCTCCGTCGCCGCATGGCGTCTACTGGAAGGACGGCATGAAGCTCGGCTACCAGGACGTGGGATCGTGGACGATCCTCAAGTCGACCCCGGTCGACCGCGCCCAGGCGGCCTGGCTCTACGCCCAGTTCGTTACCTCGCTGACCGTGGACGTTAAGAAGGCCCATACCGGCCTGACCTTCGTGCGTGAATCGACGATCCGGCATCAGAGCTTCACGGATCGCGCCCCCAAGCTCGGCGGCCTCGTCGAGTTCTACCGTTCGCCGGCCCGCGTCCAGTGGTCGCCGACCGGGACCAACGTGCCGGACTATCCCAAGCTCGCCCAGCTCTGGTGGCAGGCAATCGGCGATGCGTCGTCGGGCGCCAAGACCGCGCAGGCGGCCATGGACTCGCTCTGCGCCGAGCAGGAAAGCGTGATGGAGCGTCTCGAGCGCGCCGGCGTCCAAGGCGACATCGGGCCCAAGCTGGCCGAAGTGCATGACCTGGCCTTCTGGAACGCCGATGCGGTAGCCAAGGGCAATATCGCCCCGCAACTCCCGATCGCCAACGAGAAGGAACAGGGCGCGACTATCAACTACGATGACCTGCTGAAGAGCTGGGCTGACGCGAACGCCACCCAATAAGTAGGTACCAGCTTCCACGACGCAGTGCCGGGGCCAACTACGCTCCGGCACTCTCACCGCACGATGGCCACGATCTGGGCTGCGAACAATGGACGTTCAAGCGTGCCCGTCATCCGCCTGAGGTCCGCTTGGCGCCCCACAAGCGGACGTCGATAGATGGAGCCGAGCAGAACCGCCAACTTCGGAATCCTGTCGTCGGACACGGATGGCGCTGCCGCTGTCTTTTAAGAGGTAGTTCCACATGGCCGAGGTACGCCGCTTCACATCCACCATACGAGCGACGAGCTGATCCTGGCGCGGAACGGAACGTTCAAGTTTCGTGCCGGCGGCGAGGTCGTTGAGGTTGGACCAGGGGCGTGGGTGCCACGGGGAATTGAGCACGCTTGGCAGAACACAGGTTCAACCGTTGGAAGCTTGTCGTTCGTATTCACGCCGGCCAGCGAACAGCCAGCAGCGCCGCCTACCTGCTGCTCCACCACTCCAGATAGTCCGACGAAGTAGCCGACCACAATATCTGAACCGGCCCTCGCCGATCCTGCCGCGCTGGCAAACTGCAGCCCGAGGGCCGTGACGAGACCGAGCAGGTTGCCGACGTTGTAGTAGCCACCCGGCCCGTGCATCCGCGCGCCAAGTTCGCTGAGCAGGGACGATTGCCGCGGCAAGCTGCGAGGGGTGGGAATGTCCTGTGTGATTGACACGATTTCCTCCTTACTCCCTGGTGGAGCAAGGGGGAGGCTAAGTCGTTCCACTGACGTCCAAATCGGTGGCACTGCCTAAGGAAGGGAATCCCGAGCACCCAGTCTTGGCCGATGCAACGCCCTGTTTTTGATGGCGGCATAGGTAGTCCCCCTGGCCCGCTGTGCCTCTACCTATGCGACCCCTGTCTCGATCGGCGACAGGAACCAGGGCTCGATGCGGAGGCGCTGGCGCGAACTGGCATACGGGCCGCGACGCGACTTGGGTATGTCCTCGGCCAGCCCAAGCCGTTGGGCCAGTTTGCGCGCGAGGACCACGGCCTGCCGCGCCTCGATAGCCTCGAACGTCGCGATCGCCTGAGCAAGCGCAGCGCCTGCCCCTGCTCCTCCGACATGCGTCATGGCCATGCCTGCTTCGTAGGGAAGCCCGAGGTTCGTTCACTCGGCAGCAGCTTTCGCCGGTTCCCCCGCAAGCTCCAGCGAGCGGCAGCCGCTCCATGCCGATGACGCCCTGCGCAATCGTCTCGGCCTCGCGAAGCCGGCCCTGCTCCATGCGCAACTGCGCCTGCCGCCCGAGCAGATACTGTGTCGATGAATCGAGGTCGTGCCGCGCCGCGCCGCGCAGGCGATACCCTCGGCGAGCAGCCGTTCCGCAAGCTCGAAGTCCTTGGACACCACGGCGTGCTCAGCGAAATTGGTGTAGGCGCGCGCCGCGTGGTCATGGAAACCATACTGAAGCGCCAGCGCCAGTCCTTCCTCCATGACTTCGCGCCCGCCGGAGCGGGCATCGAACAGCATGGCGGTGCCGACATTGTTGAGCGCGTGCACGCGCGTCTCGACGACGCCGAGTTCATCCGCGAGCCGGATGGCGCGCCACCCCCAGTCGATCGCCTCGGCGAACCGGTAGTGCAGCATGTTGAGCTGCGACCGCGTGCTAAAGGCCATCGCCAACGCCAGCTCCGGCCCCGGTCCGGTGCCTTCTACTTCCTCCACCGCCAGGTCGGCGAAGTTGCGCGCCTCGGCCCCTTCGCCGCGGCGCCAGTGCAGCCGGGACAGCAGGCGATAGTTGAGGCTGACCTTGGCGACATTGCCAAGCTCGCGCCAGATGGCGATGGCACGGTGGTGGCTGGCGATGATGGCATTGTAGTCGAAGAGCCCGAGGCTCGCCTCATAGGAAGGGATTCCCGGCCGTGACCCGATAAAGATCGTCACCCGAACGTCCAGCGTCGTGCGCCAGCTCATGCACGGCCGCCGGCGACAGCGGACCAAGTTTGATCCGGGTCACCGCCGCCGCGGGGAGGTCACCCAGCACATAGGAAAGCGGATGGGTCGGCCAATCTCATCGCTGCGTGCGGTCAGCACCACCATGGCGCGCAGCATCCCGATCCGCCGTCCGAGATATTTCACCAGGTCGAGCGTAGCGTTATCAGCCCAATGCACATCCTCGAAGATCAGGATGAGTGGGGCGCTATCGTCCTGCAACTTGTTGAGCAGTGCCGGGAACAGCCGGTCGGGCGGAGCC
>JBKJMF010000138.1:0-2673 GCA_046596525.1 Devosia sp.
GACCAGCGGCTCGTCCGTCAGCAGCTTTGCCGCCGATATCGGCTCCGGCGCTTCGACGGTTTGCGGCAGGCTGACGCTGGGCGGTTTGGCCCGGAAGTCGTAGAGCGTGACGATGTATTGGGCCATTGCCTTCCCCGCCGCTTGAGCTGCGATCTCGAGCGGCAGGATAGCGCGGCTCACCTGACAGGTTGCTGACCTTTCCAAGAATTCACCCACCTTACCAAGCTCTAATGCGACTTCCTGGCTCGGGCTTCCTACGTGTAGGGCGGGCGTAGTGGGCTTGAAGGTGATGCGATGAAGCGGTGGCTCAAATGGATAGCGTTGCTGGTGGTGGTCGGGGCGGGCGGCGCCGGCTGGCTGGTGTTCAGTGCGCCGGCCAAGGACGAGGTGCCGCGGACCACGCCAGTGGCGCGCGGTAATGTCGAAGAGACGGTGCTCGCCTCGGGTGTCATTCAGGCGAGTTCGCTGGTGAGCGTCGGAGCCGAGGTATCGGGACGGATCAAGATGCTCAATGTCGCGCTCGGCGATGATGTGAAGTCCGGCGATGTGATCGCCGAGATCGACTCCCTGAACCAGGAAAATGCCGTGAAGGCGGCGCAGGCGTCGCTGGCCAATACCGAGGCGCAGAAGACCATCCAGGCGGCGAACCTGGCGCAGGCCAAGACCGCGCTGGAACGGGCCGAGAAGCTCAATCCGCAGAAGCTGATCTCCGACGCCGACTTTCAGACGGCGCAGTTGGCCGTGCAGACCGCCGAGGGGCAGCTGCAGGCTGTCGAAGCGCAGATCGATCAGGCGCAGATCAATGTCGAGGCGGCGCAGTTGAACCTCGACCGGACGAAGATCGTGGCGCCGTCAGATGGCACGGTGGTGGCCGTGTCGGTGGAGGTTGGCCAGTCGGTCAATGCAAACAATTCGTCGCCGACAATCGTGAAGCTCGCCAACCTCGATAAGATGGTGGTGAAGGCGGAGATCTCGGAGGCCGATGTGCCGCGGGTGGAGCCGGGGCAGAAGGTATATTTCACCATCCTGGGCGACCCCGATACGCGGATCGATGCGACGCTGCGCGCGGTCGAGCCGGCGCCGGACTCCATTGCTTCGGACGATACCTCGTCGAGCACCTCGGCGACGGCCGTTTACTACAATGGCTTGTTCGACGTGGACAATCCCGGCCACAAGCTGCGCATCTCGATGACGGCGCAGGTGACGATCGTGTTGAAATCCGCTGATGACGTGCTGACCGTGCCGGCCTCGGTGCTGACCCGCAAGGATCGCGACGGCAGCTACATGCTGCCCGTGTGGGACCAGCAGAAGGACGCTATCGAGCCGCGCAAGGTCACCATCGGGCTCAACAACAACGTCACGGCCGAAGTGGTGGCGGGGCTCGAAGAGGGCGACCTGGTGATCAACACCACGGCGGCACCGGCCGCGGCGCGCACCGCCGCGCAGGGCGGAAACCGCAACATCCTCGCCGGAGGCGGCGGTCCTGTCATGGTCATGCGGTGAGGCCGGGGGCATGAGCGAAGCGCTGATCTCCATCAAGCAGCTGCGCCGCGAGTATCCGGTCGGCACCGAGACGATCACGGTGCTCAGGGATATCGACCTAACGATCAAGGCCGGCGAGATGATCGCCATCATGGGCCAGTCGGGGTCGGGCAAGTCGACGCTGATGAACGTGCTCGGCTGCCTCGACAATGGCTGGAGCGGCGAGTATCGGCTGAACGGCCGCGACATCGCGCGTCTGCAGCCGGACGAACTCGCCGAACTGCGCCGCGAGCATTTCGGCTTCATCTTCCAGCGCTACCAGTTGCTCGCCGATCTCGACGCGGTCGAGAATGTCGAGGTGCCGGCAATCTATGCCGGAGCGCGCAAGGAGGCACGCCGCGAGCGAGCCCACAAGCTGCTGGAGCGGCTGGGGCTCGGCGACCGGATGACGCATCGGCCGAACGCACTGTCGGGCGGGCAGCAGCAGCGTGTCAGCGTGGCGCGGGCGCTGATCAATGGTGGCGAGATTATCCTCGCCGACGAGCCGACCGGCGCGCTCGACACAAGGAGCGGCAAGGAGCTGATGGCGCTGCTCAAGGAGCTGAACGCCGAAGGCCACACCATCATCATCGTCACCCACGATGCGGCGATCGCGGCGCAGGCCGACCGGGTGGTCGAGCTCAGCGACGGGGCGATCATCGCCGACCGGCGCAAGGATGACGCGGGCGTGCCAGTGGCGCGGGCGGCAGAGACGATCAAGCGGATACCGCGCTGGCGCGAGGCGATCGACCGTCTCGGCGAGGCGTTCCAGATGGCGCTGCGGGCGCTGTCGAGCCATCGGCTGCGCACCTTCCTCACCATGCTCGGGATCATCATCGGCATCGCCTCGGTGGTGTCGGTGGTGGCGTTGGGGCAAGGCAGCCAGCAGACCGTGCTGGACCGGATCAGCTCGATCGGCACCAACACCATCAACATCCAGCCGGGCACCAATGCTGCGGACCGCCGCCGGGATGCGATCCGCACGCTGGTGCCCGCCGATGCGACGGCGATCGCAGCGGAGAAATACGCCGACAGCGTCACCCCGCAAGTGTCGAGCAGCGCCCAGGCGCGCTATCGCAGCATCAGCGCCAGTGCGCAGCTCCAGGGTGTCGGCCCGGACTACTTCCGGGTGAACAATCGTAGCTTCGTCGA
>JBKJMF010000528.1:0-3326 GCA_046596525.1 Devosia sp.
AAGCAGAAGCTTGTTCATGGGGGTAGAGCCTTTGGACAGGGATCAGTGGAGAACTCAGACGAGGAACGACGAGACAGCGGGCATGGCCCCCTCTTGCGGCGTCTCCTACTCTGAAGCCAGAGATACGATTGCAGTACTATGCTGAGCAGGATTCACGTGCGGACCGCGATCGGCAGCGGTCCCCAGTGAAGCGTGTTCAGCCCCCGAACACTTCGCCCATGGTAGCGCAGACCGCGCCGGACACAATCGGGCCAAGAACTTAAAGCCACCGCGTTGCCGGCTTGCCACTGGCGCTCACGAGTTGAGGGAGAAGGCGGAGGCCTGCCCCTCGGCGTCATTCCCGCGAAGGCGGGAACCCCGTGGGATGCTGCGACGCCAGCAGGGGTTGAGGGATCGCACTGGGTCCCCGCCTTCGCGGGGATGACGCCCGTGCGAGGGCGAGCGTTGCTCAGCCAAGCTTCTCTGCCGCGATGGCCAACACGCGCTTGAACGCGGTCATATCCGTCAGCTCCGCCTCAGCCGGCGCGTCCCCGATCACCACGGCGCCGCCGCGACTCACCACGCCGCCGTGCAGCATCAGGTTGTCGATGAACCCCAGGTCCTCGATCAGGATGTGATCCGGCCCGCGCGGCTTACCCTCGGCATCCGCGTACCACTCGCCGTTGAAATGCGCCCGCGTCCGCTCGCCGTGGTCGGCTTTCACATTGGTGTAGGCAAACGCCGGCTTCCCCTGTGCGCACATGAAGCCCAGTTCGAAGCAGGTGCCGGTATCCGCCGCGATGCCGCGGAACGGTGTCAGGTTGGCAATGATCGCATCGGCCGCGTGCATCAGCCTTTCGTCGATGGCGCTGATCGCCAGCCCCAGCTCCCACTTGCTGTCCGTGGGCGGAAATTCGAGGTCGCCGGGCGAAATCGGGACCAGCCCCGCCTCGCGGGTCAGCGCGATCTTCAGATCAAGGATCTCCCGCGCATTCGGCAGGAACACTTCAGGACCGGCGAGGTAGACGGATTTCGGCATGATTTCTCGTTCAGAATGCGTTCAGGTCTGGGGCAAACCAGCGGCCATATATGTCAGTGCCGCTGACCAGGTCACCGCCGACAAAGGTCGCGGCGATGTTCGGGCGGCTGGCAGTGTAGAGAATTTGCTCAATCCGCTCAACGGCTTCGGCGCCAAACAGCCGAATAGTCCCCGCCTCCGCCGCCGGGTCCACAATCAGCGCATCGAAGTGATAACCGGGGCGGAAAATACCGATGGGCAGATCCAGCGCAACACCGCCGCCGGCGGTGGCGAGATGGAAGGCGGTGAGCATGTCGACCCGCGAACTCGGCACGCCCCGCGTTTCACGTGAATCCTTCGCGTCCACGCCATCCTCGAGCATGCGCGACGCCTGCGCCGTGGCGCGGCATGCTTCCAGCATCGAGCCGGACGGTCCGCCGGAAATGTCAGTGCCGAGGCCGACGTGCAGCCCCTTCTCCAGCGCCCGGCGCAGCGGGAAAACCGCATTGCCGAAATACATGTTGGACAGCGCGCAATGCGCCACCCCTGCCCCGGCAGCCTCGATCGTTGCCATATCGTCGTCGGTGAGGAACACCGAATGGGCGAGCACGGTCTTGCGGCCGAGCAGCCCGAAGCCCTCCAGCGCCGCGGTGTCGGTCTTGCCGTAGCGCTCCAACGCATAGCCGTGCGCCCAGTCGCTCTCCGAGCAGTGGGTCTGCACGTGGCAACCGCATTCCGTGGCCAGGGCTCCAAGCCCGGTCAGCGCCTCGTCGGTGCATGAAGGGATGAAGCGCGGTGTCACCACCGGCAGCACCCGGTCATTGTCGGGCATCGCCCGTATGTAATTGATAACGCTACGTGTTTCAGCCACGGCCAGCGCCGCCGAGGCATCGCGATAATAGTCCGGGCAGCTCACCGGATCGTCCATCACCAACCTTGCCGACCAGCGCCCGCTGCCCCTGCGTCAGGCAGATTTCCGCAAGCAATTCAGTGGCTTGCCGATGCACCGTGGCAAAGTACAGCGCCGTCGTGGTGCCCGAAGCCAGCAGGTCCGCCACCAGCGTCTCGTAACGCTCGCGGGCAAACTCGAGATCGGCGTACTTCGCCTCCAGCGGAAAAGTGTACTTGCCCAGCCAAACTTCGAGCGGCTCATCCAGCGCCTGCCCGAGCTGCGGATACTGCGGTGCGTGGATGTGCAGGTCGACGAAACCCGGGAGGATCAGCTGTCCCTCTGGCACCACAATAGTGCCGTCAGGAACGCCATCCTCGGCACTCGATATCGCAGCGATGGTTCCGTCGGCAGCGATGGAAATCACTGCATCCTCAAGCACTTCGAGCTGCCCGCGCACCGGCGCATGGACGAACGTCCCTCGGATCGACCGGCCGCGCAGACTCCTCACCAGACCACCTTGTGCTGCTCGCCGTTCTGCACGTTGACGAAACCCTCCGGCGCCAGCTCGCTCGGCGCCACCAGCACCCAGCGCCAGGGCGAGCAGGTGAGCGTCGCGAACTTCAGGAACTCGGGAAAGCCCGGCTTCCAGAGGTTCAGCGCCGACGGCTTGTACATCCACTCCACCTTCTCCGCCGCGCGGTAGAAGGCCTGCATGTCGGTGTCGAACGCCTCGGCCGAGCGCGCCGTCATCAGCCCGCCGATCTCGAAGCGCATCTCGGCGACGATCTCGCCCTTGTGCACCAGCACCCAGCCGCCATCGATCTCCTGCAGGCGGTTCACCGCCTTGGCCATCGCCTCGTCGGACGAGCCGATGCACCAGACGTTGTGGCTGTCATGCGCCACCGAGGAGGCGAGCGCCGTATCCGGATCGGCCGGGCCGCAGCCGGTCCAGAACATCTTCGCCACCGCGCCATCGCCGCGATAGCGATCGACCAGCGCCCATTTGGTGATCATCCGCCCGGTGTCGCGCTGGACTAAGCCATCGACCACCGGCAGCGTCTCGACCAGGTAATCCTCGTTCCAGTGGAACGGCCGGAGGATCGCGGCCTGCATGGTGTGGCGGCCAGCTTCGGCCTTGATGGCGAAGTCCTGCGCGTGCAGCGTGCGGCCGATATTCATGGTCTTCCGCGCCCAGTCGGGCCAGTCGATAGCCGTCTCGGAGCCGAGGAAGCGCTTGCCGTCCGACACCAGCCGCCCATCGGCATAGACATGTTTGATCGACAGCGTCTGCACGTCGTCCAGCAATACTATGTCGGCATAGCGTCCCGGCGTGATCGAGCCGACCCACTGGTCGATCCGCATATGCCGCGCCGGATTGATGGTGGCGCACTGGATGGCGATCTCCGGGGCGAGCCCATAGCTGATGGCGTGCCGCAC
>JBKJMF010000137.1:0-3340 GCA_046596525.1 Devosia sp.
GCTGCTGCTCGGCAGGATGAATGCCAACGAAAAGGTTGCCACCTTCCTGCTCGATCTGCTGAACCGGCAGGAGTCTGAATCCACCATCGCCCTGCAGATGCAGCGCAACGATATCGCCGATTATCTTGGCCTGACCTTCGAGACCGTGTCGCGCGTATTCCGCATTCTCAAGGACCGGAGCATCATTCGGCTGAACTCTGTGGACCGGGTCGAAGTGCTCGACCACAACGCGCTCACTGAGCTCTGCTTCTAGCCCTTGAGACCGGGCAAACCAGGGGCCGGCGGTCACAGACCGACGGCCCCTTTCCTCTGATTCAGTCGGGGCGAACCGAGATGATCTGGAAGGTATGCATCTTCCCGTCATCTTCCCGCACCGAGATATACTCGCCGGGCACGAACACTTCGTCCCCCAGGCGAAAGCCGACCTCATCGTCGAAGTCGCTGCTCCCGTCGTAGTCAAATGCCCAGCGGCCGTGCGGCCCATACAGAATCCTGCCGTGACGCACTTCCTCGCCGGGGCGGAAGCGCCTGACCCGGCATGCGTTGCGCACTTGGTGCCACGCCGTGGCGTCGATCCGGCCTTCGACCGTCAGTGGCAGATAGAGGTGATAGCCGTGGTTGCGGTCCCCCAGGGGGTGCCCAGGTTCGCGAGCCAGCTCGAGCGTGATGTGCGAAAGCTTCGACATGGCGATACTCCGTTCTATGTTCCGGCAATCAACACTCTCCGACGCCCGGAGGATTGACGCAGATCAATCAAGGGCTGCTCAGGCACCGGAATAGTCCCGGCATGGGAACGGGAACCATCATGCTCTGGCTGATACTGGGTGGGAGTCTGGTCGCACTCGTCGCATGGCTTTATGCACGCCATCGCGGCGCGGTCTTCGAGGCCTCCATCGCTACCCTGCGCAGCCAGATTGAGGCTCACCAGGTCGGAACGGCACCGGAGTTGCCGCCTATTGTGCGGACCTTCGTCGAGCGCGCAGGAGGGCGGATCGCCGGGTCTCGAGTGATCCATCTCCGCCACAAGGCCTCCCTTTCGACAAGCCAAGGTCGGCCGCCCATCGCCATCACGGCGGACCAATGGCTCAACACCCGGACACCTGGCTTTGTGTGGCGTGCAGCCGGGAGCGTATCAGGCGCGCCGGTCGTGATTGTCGACTGCTACTCTAGTGGCAAGAGCATGCTGTCTGCCCGCCTTTTCGGGGTCTGGCAGGTCGCTGGCGGGGTGGGCCCAGACTACGACAGGGGCGAACTGATGCGCTACCTGTCGGAACTGCCAGTTCACCCCGATGCCATTCTGAACAACGGTGCCCTGACTTGGCGCCAAATCGACGCCCGGACCGTAGACGTCACTGCCGAGTCGCCCTCCGGCAGTGTCACCGTGACCTTCGCATTCGATTCCCACGGCGATATCGTCAGTATGCGCGCCGAGGACCGCCCCATGGCGATCTCCGGGACGACAGTGCCAACGCCGTGGCTTGGCACTTACGACAAGTACCGCCAGTTCGGGGAGTACCGAATACCGTCCTACGGCGAGGTAGGGTGGCTGCTTCCGGCCGGTTTATTCGTCTATTGGCGCGGTGCAATCGTCGCTTACGCCCCCGTGAAGGATTGACGCAGATCAACAGCCCCCCGGCCGGCACCTCTATCCGTATTGTAGGCCGCCTCAGCGGTCTCTGGCCCGGAACGAAGGTCGTTCTGCTGCCGGTTCACCTGCAAGAGGAGACTCCAAGATGGCGTATGACTTCAACGGAAAAGTCGCGATAGTGACCGGAGGGGCGTCGGGCATCGGCGCAGCCGTTGCCCGTACCCTCGCTGCCGCGGGCGCGAAGGTGATCGTTGCAGATCTGAATGGCGAGGCCGCCAGAGAAGTGGCGGCGGCCATCGGCAGCTCGGGCGGCACCGCAACCGCAGTCGAGACGAACGTTGCCAACGTGCTCGAAGTCGAGGCGATGGTCGAAACCGCCAAACGTACCTACGGCGGGCTTCACTTGGCGGTCAACAACGCGGGCATCGGTGGCCCGTCCGCGCCGACCGGCGAGTATCCGATCGAGGGCTGGCACAAGGTCATCGACACCAATCTCAACAGCGTCTTCTATGGCTTGCGCTACGAGATTCCTGCGATCATCGCGTCCGGCGGCGGTGCCATCGTCAACATGGCATCGATCCTCGGAACGGTCGGTTTCGCGAATGCCCCGGCCTATGTCGCAGCTAAACATGGCGTCGTCGGCATCACCAAGGTGGCGGCGATGGAGTACGCCAAGCACGGCGTACGCATCAACTCCATCGGCCCCGGCTTCATCGACACCCCCCTGCTGTCCAAGAACCTGGACGAGGCAGCTTTGACCTATGTTCGGGGACTGCACCCTATCGGGCGGCTGGGAACGTCTGAGGAAGTTGCCGCCCTCACCGCGTTCCTCTTGTCTGACGACGCGTCTTTCATCACCGGCAGCTATCACCTGGTCGACGGCGGCTATGTGGCCCAGTAGGAATCGTGCGGGCCAGACTGCAGTGTCTGGTCCGCCATCAGGCATGCAGAAGACCGGATCAGTCGCCGGCGGCATCTTCGGAGGCCGACACTTCGTCGGACCTAGACGAATCCTGCCGAATGATCTCGATCTTCACGCTGCCAACGAGGCCGGCTATCGCTGCGATAGCTGCCAGCCAGGGCGCGGTGATCACCACGACACCACCGGCCACGGCTCCGGCCGTCAGTGGGACCGAAAGGAAGACGTCACCGCCTTCCGACCGGATCTGCAGTTTTCTGACATTCCCCTCGGCGATGAGCCGGTTGACCTCGTCGACAAGCTGGTGGCCGACGACCTCAACTTCCTCGGTGAAGGTCTACCAGGAATTCTTAGGCTGTTCGTCCATTGGACTTCTCCTCTGTTGGAGCGCCAATCAAACACCCCTCGTCCCAAGAGCACTTGATCCCCCTCAAACGGCTAGTCGCTGGTGTCCGCCCGCGGCGGTGCCAGGAACTCTTCAATCGCCGCATCGACGAAGCCGGGACGCTCCATCGGTAAGAGATGACTTGCGTCGGGGACGATCCGGGCGTCCACGTTGGGCATCAGCAGCCTGGACCGCGAAATCGCGGCCTCCGGGTCGTATAGAATCTCCTCTGCGCCGATGAGAACCAGCGTCAGCACTTCTATAGATTGCAGCTCGTCATCGGTTAGCGCCTCGGGGAACAACACCCGAGTGCGCACATTGGCCGCCATAGCTTCCATCAAGGCTATAAATGTCTCGTCGAATTGGAAGTCGCGGTGTGCCTGCACCCTCAACGTGTTACGCACGCTGGGCCTGAGGGCAGAAGCTCGGCGACTGAAAGAAACAGCTT
>JBKJMF010000213.1:0-5541 GCA_046596525.1 Devosia sp.
CTTGCGCGCGTCGTCATGGGCCTTGTCGATGGCCGCAAGATAATCGATGGCGCGGTTCTGGATTTCCGAGGCGGTTTCTTCGTCAAACCCTTCGATCGAGGCGATTTCATTCGGCTCAATATAGGCCAATTCTTCAACGGTGGAGAACCCTTCGGATGCCAATAGCTGGGCAACCATCTCGTCAACGTCAAGGGCGGCAATGAACAAAGTCGAACGCTCGGTGAATTCCTTCTGGCGGCGCTCGGATTCTTCCTGCTCAGTGAGGATGTCGATATCCCAACCGATCAGCTGCGAAGCAAGGCGCACATTCTGGCCACGCCGACCAATGGCCAGCGACAGCTGCTCATCAGGAACCACAACTTCGATGCGCTCGGCCTGCTCGTCGAGCACCACCTTGGCGACATCGGCCGGCTGCAAAGCCGAAACCACGAGGTCGGCAATGGTGTCGGTCCACGGAATGATGTCGATCTTTTCGCCCTGCAGTTCGGCGACAACCGCCTGCACCCGCGAACCACGCATACCGACGCAGGCGCCGACCGGGTCGATCGACGAATCGGACGAGGTCACGGCGATCTTGGCGCGGCTGCCCGGGTCGCGGGCAATCGAGCGGATGGTGATGATGCCGTCGTAGATTTCCGGCACTTCCTGCATGAACAGCTTGGCCATGAACTGCGGATGGGTGCGGGAGAGGAAAATCTGCGGCCCGCGCTGCTCGCGGCGGACGTCGTAGATATAGGCGCGGACGCGGTCGCCGTAGCGATACAGCTCGCGCGGGATCAGTTCGTCGCGGCGGATGATGGCTTCGCCACGGCCCAGGTCGACGATGACATTGCCGTACTCGACGCGCTTGACCGTGCCGTTGACGATCTCGCCGACGCGGTTGATGTACTCGTCATACATGCGGTCGCGCTCGGCATCGCGCACCTTCTGCACGATGACCTGCTTGGCCGACTGGGCGGCGATGCGGCCGAACTCGATCGGCGGCAGTGGCTCGGTGAGATAGTCGCCGAGCTTGGCGGCGTCGTTCTTCTGCTTGGCGTACTTGAGTTCGACCTGGCGGCCGGGTTCCTCGACCGTCTCGACCACTTCGAGCAGCCGCCACAAGCGCAGTTCGCCGGTCTTGGGATTGATCTCGGCGCGCACGTTGGTCTCGGCGCCGTAGCGGGTCTTGGCCGCCTTTTCGATCGCGTCCTGCATCGACTCGATGACGATCATGCGATCGATCGACTTCTCGCGGGCAACGGCATCAGCGATCTGGAGCAGCTCCAGGCGGTTCGCGCTAACGGCCATTTAGTTGGTCTCCTGTTGAGAGTCAGTCTCAGTCTCAATGTCAGCGGCGTGCTTGTGGCCCGCCGTGTCCTCGGCCGCATCGGCCTCCGGGTCGTCGGACGCGAGTTCGAGGGTTTCGATTTCCTCGTCGTCGTCGAGCGGAAATTCTTCCTGGTCGACCTGCGCCATGTTCATCAGCGCATCGGTCATCACCAGCTTGGCCTCGGCCAGCAGCATCAGCGGCAGCTTGAAGTCGGGGTCGGTGCCCGTGGGCACGTCCGGCAGCGTGATCGTGACGCTGTCGGCGTCGACCGCCTTGATGGTGCCGCGGAAGCGGCGGCGGCCATCGAGCAGGTCGGAAAGCTCGATCTTGGCCTCATGGCCGACGTAAGTGGCGAAATCACGGGCGCGCACCAGCGGGCGGTCGATGCCCGGCGACGACACCTCGAGGTGATACTCGCGGTCGATCGGATCCTCGACGTCGAGCACCGGCGAGACGTCCTTCGACAACCGCTCGCAATCGGTGATGGCGAAGCGGCCATTGCCGTCCTCGGCCATGATCTGCAGTGTCATGCCGTTTTCCTGCGTGATCCTGATCCGCACCAGGCTGTAGCCGAGGTCATTGGCGACGGGCTCGACGATGCGGGCAACCCGCTGCTCGAGGCCGGTCTCTTTGATGTAGCGTTTCTCGGTCAGGTCGTTCAGCTTCGCTTCTCTCAATTTTTGTACCTCGCGGGCCGCACCGCCTTTTTCGAGTGCCAGAGAATGCACTCGAAAAGAGGCTGGCCCTCCGGCGGGGCGGCCGAACTGTCGGCCGGGGTCCTCGCCGTGCTCGTCCTGTTTCTATCGGGCCTTCGGATAACAAAAAGAGCGGGGGCCGGTTGAGGCACCCACTCTCGCTTTAGAGCCAGAGATGTTGGCGCTCATATAGCGCGTGGGACCGGATGACGCAAGGGTAGTAGACCGCGTGGCGGCGGACCCTGTGCTTCGCGCCATCAGCGGTTATGGTGCGAGCGGATTCGATTGGGAGGCGTGAGTAATGAAGACGCGTGCGGCCGTGGCGTTCGAGGCGGGAAAGCCGCTGGAAATCGTCGAGCCCGATCTCGAGGGCCCCAAGGCCGGCGAAGTGCTGGTCGAGATCCGCGCCACCGGCATCTGCCACACCGATGCGTTCACCCTGTCGGGCGCCGATCCGGAAGGGCTGTTCCCCTCGATCCTCGGCCATGAAGGGGCGGGCGTGGTGCTGGAAGTCGGCGCCGGGGTCACCAGTCTCAAGCCGGGCGATCACGTGATCCCGCTCTACACCCCCGAATGCCGCGAGTGCCCGTCCTGCCTCAGCCGCAAGACCAACCTCTGCACCGCCATCCGCGCCACCCAGGGCAAGGGCCTGATGCCGGACGGCACCTCGCGCTTTTCCTACAAGGGCCAGACCATCTATCACTACATGGGCTGCTCGACCTTTTCGAACCACACCGTGCTGCCCGAGATCGCGTTGGCGAAGATCGATCCCAGGGCGCCGTTCGACAAGGTGTTCTACATCGGTTGCGGCGTCACCACTGGCGTCGGCGCGGTGCTCAACACCGCCAAGGTCGAGGCCGGCGCCACCGCGGTGGTATTCGGGCTCGGCGGCATCGGGCTCAACGTTGTTCAAGGGCTGCGGCTCGCCGGCGCCGACATGATCATCGGCGTCGACCTCAACAACGACAAGCAGGCCTGGGGCGAGCGCTTCGGCATGACCCACTTCGTCAACCCCACGCAGATCGAGGGCGACATCGTCCCCCACCTCGTCAACCTCACCCGGCGCGGGGCGGATCAGATCGGCGGCGCCGACTACACTTTCGATTGCACCGGCAACACCAATGTGATGCGCCAGGCGCTGGAATCGAGCCATCGGGGCTGGGGCAAATCGGTGGTGATCGGGGTCGCCGCCGCCGGCCAGGAAATCTCCACCCGGCCGTTCCAATTGGTCACCGGCCGCACCTGGCTGGGCACCGCCTTCGGCGGCGCCCGCGGCCGCACCGATGTCCCCAAAATCGTCGACTGGTACATGAACGGCAAGATCGAGATCGACCCGATGATCACCCACACCCTCAGGCTCGAAGACATCAACAAGGGCTTCGAGCTGATGCACCACGGCGAAAGCATCCGCAGCGTGGTGTTGTTCTAGGGGCGGATGGCGCCGGCGGGTTGGTTGGGCATCGAGTCTTCAAGATACCCCCGCACTAGACTTGCTCGAGCCGCACCCGCAGCTCCGCCTCGCTCATACTCCCCGGCCTTGCGCCCTTGGCGGCCAGTTCCTGGCCGATGGCGACGAGCCCCGCGTTGAGCGGTGTCGGTACGCCGTACAGCCGGCCGAGTAGCGCGATCTCGCCGTTGAGATAGTCGGTCTCGATCGTGCCGGTGCCGCGCTTCAGGCTCTGCACGGACGAGCCGCCGGTGCGCTGGACGCCGTCGACCGGTCCCGCTTCCATCAAGCCCTTGCGCCGCGGATCGGCATTGCCGATCTCCACCCACTCGATGCCGGCGGCTTTGTAGACGTCCACGGCTTCGGCCTTGATCGCGTCCATCAGCGGGCCGGACCGGCTGCCGTGGCCCAGCGCCGCCTCGACCACGTTGCCGAGGTTCTCACGCAGCTTGCCGTATTTGGAGCGCATCACGTGCTCGAGCGGGAAGGCGGCGAAATTGGCGCTGTCGAAGGCGGTGGCAATCGTCGCCACGGTATCGTCGAGGCCGTGCGGATAGCGGCCGAGATCGACCAGCCCGAACTTCGGCGTGCCGTAGCAGATGACCTCGCCCGGCGTCACGTAGTCGGCCGGCAGCATCACGGTCATGGCGTAGACGGTCGGGAAGTAGCGCAGCGCCAGGCGCTCGTTATTCACGCCGTTCTGGGCGCAGACCACCGGCTGGTCGCCGAGGCCGGCATCACGCAGCGCCACCAGCGCCTCAGCGGTATCCTGCGATTTCATGGTGAGGAGCACGACGTCGTCGGGGCGAAACTGGATCTCCGCCGGCGTCGCGACCACGGGGAAGCGGACCTGTTCGCTGCCCTCGGTGGTGCGGAACATCAAGCCGTCGCGTTGCAGCGCTTCCAGCATCTTGCCGCGGGCGATGCCCACCACGTCGTAGCCTGCCCGGGTAAGCGCCGACGCGAAGGTGCCGCCAATGGCGCCGACGCCGTAGATGATGAACCGCATGCTGCACTCCAACTCGCTTTGGCGAAGCTTGGCGGGAATGCGGGGCCCGAACAAGGCAGACCAAAGGAGCTAGCCGGCGGCGGGGTTTACGTACCCAGCGCTTCTCCCACCGCCGGCCGGACCGTCATTGGGCAGCAGCCAGACGGTCTTTGCTATCCGCCTCGGGCGGAGTGCCGTGGGCGCCGGAGCCGGCGCCGAGGGGTTTGACGCCACGCAGCGCGGTGAGCGCGATGATGGCGATGAGCACGAAAATCCCGGCCTCGACCCCCGCCACCAGCCGCAGCGAAGCGACGAAGGCCTCGTTGGCGGCGGCGAGCAATGGCGCGCCATCGGCGATGCCGGAAGCGACGGTCACCGCGCCAGCCAGCGTTTCGGTGGCGACGCGGGCCTGCTCGGCGCTGAGATCGGCAGGGAGCGAGCCCGCCAGTGCGCTGCGATAGACCAGCGTGCCGAGGCTGCCCAACGCGGCGATACCGAGCGCAAAGCCGAACTCCGACGAAGTCTCCTGCAGCGCCGCGGCGGCGCCAGCGCGGGTCGGCTCGACAAAGCCCATCATGATGCCGGTGCCGAGCGTCACCATCGGGGCGCAGCCGAGGTTGAACAGCGCAAAGCCGATGATCATGGCCGGAAGACCGAAGCTCTCGACGAACAGCACGACGATCACCAGCCCGAGAATCGACAGGCACATGCCGCCGGCGATCAGCCGACTCGGCCGGATGGTCTGCGCGAGCTTGGGCGCCAGCATGAAGCCGGCGATCATCAAGAGGATGGCAGGTAGCCCGCAAAGCCCCGCCCACAACGGCGACAGGCCTGCCACCAGCTGAAAATACTGCGCGGCGAACACCATCAGCGCGCCGGTGACGGTGACGAGGAACATCGCGCCGATCACAGCGGTGAAGGCGAGGTTGTTGAACAGCTTCAGCTCGACCAGCGGATGCGCCAGCGTCACCTGCCGGCGGATGAAGACGATGCCGAGCACCAGCCCCACCGCGATGGCAGCGAACGGGGCGAGCGACACGTCGCCCTTGGCCAGTTCCTTCAGCCCGTAGACCGCCGGCAGGATGGCGCCGAGCGACAG
>JBKJMF010000362.1:0-3186 GCA_046596525.1 Devosia sp.
CCCCAGAAGGCCCATGATGACCGGCAGGTTCTTTTCGAGCTTGGTCTTGAGGAAGTGCTGGTCCATCTCGTAGGCGCCCCGGAGGAACGCCTCGAAATTCTCGTAGCCCACGGCGATCGCCACCGGCAGGCCGATCGCCGACCACACCGAGTAGCGCCCACCAACCCAGTCCCAGAACCCGAATATCCGATCCGACTTGATGCCGAAATCGGCGCAGGCCTTGAGGTTCGTTGAGAGCGCCGCGAAGTGATCCGGCACCGCCGCCTCACCCAGCGCACTGGCGATCCAGGCGCGGGCCGTCGCCGCGTTGGTCATCGTCTCGTCGGTAGTGAAGGTCTTCGACGCCACGATGAACATCGTGCGCTTCGGATCAAGCCGCTTCAGCGTGTCGTGCATATGCGCGCCGTCGACGTTCGACACGTAGTGCGCGCGCAAGTTCGCCCGGGTGTAGGGCTCCAGCGCCAGCGTCACCATGGCCGGGCCGAGGTCGGAGCCGCCGATGCCGATATTGACGATGTCGGTGAAGGCTTCGCCGGTCGAACCCTTGATCGAGCCGTCACGCACCGCGTCCGAAAACACCTTCATCGCGGCCAGCACGCCGCGCACGTCCGGCATCACGTCCTTGCCGTCCACCTTCACCGGCTTGTCGCCCATGTAGCGCAGCGCCATGTGCTCCACCGCCCGGTCTTCGGTGGTGTTGATGTGCTCGCCCTTCCACATGGCGTCGCGCCGTTCCTCGACGCCAGCGGCGCGCGCCAGGTCGAACAGCGCGGCCATCGCCTTCTCGTCGATGCGGTTCTTCGAATAGTCGAGCAGCAGGTCGCCGGCCTTGACCGAAAACGTCTTGAACCGGTTGGGGTCCACCGCGAACAGCTCGCGCATGTTCGTCTCCGCAAGCCGCTTCCGCGACTTCATCAGCGGATTGAGCAGGGACTTGCGGGGGGTGGCCATGACGCTGTTCTCCTAGAGCGGCGGCAAGTCGCCGGCTGCCCATGTTGCTCGGGTTTGTGCCGCATAATCGGCGAAGCTTCCAGCCTCAATCGCCGCACGGGCTCCTATGCAAAGCTGCTGGTAGTAGCTGAGGTTGATCTGGCTCAGGATCATCGCGCCCAGCATTTCCTCGGTGCGGATCAGGTGATGCAGGTAGGCGCGGCTGAAGCGGCGGCAGTTCGGGTTGGGCGAGGTCTCGTCGAGGGGACGCGGATCGTCCTTATGCCGGGCGTTTTTCAGGTTGATGACACCGAAGCGCGAGTAGGCATGCCCATGCCGTCCGGCGCGCGTCGGGTGGACGCAGTCGAACATGTCGACGCCCCGCTCGATGCCGCCGAGGATATCGTCGGGCTTGCCCACGCCCATCAAATAGCGCGGCCTGTCCGTCGGCAGCTCCGGGGTGATCTCGCCCAGCACACGGAACATCGTCTCCTGCGGCTCGCCCACCGCGAGGCCGCCGATCGAGTAGCCGTTGAAGCCGATCGACTTCAGCCCCGCCGCCGACTTAGCGCGCAGTTCCGCGTCATCGCCGCCCTGCACGATGCCGAACAGCGCCCGGTGCGGCTGATGCCCGAACGCATCCTTGCTCCGCTGCGCCCAGCGCAGCGACAGCTCCATCGCACGGAGCATTTCCTTGTACTCGGACGGGAGCGGAATGCACTCGTCGAGCTGCATGATGATATCGCTGTCGAGCAGCGTCTGGATCTCGATCGACCGCTCCGGCGTCAACTCGTGCGCCGAGCCATCGATATGCGAGCGGAAAGTGACGCCCTTTTCGGTGAGCTTCCGGAGCTTGGCCAGCGACATTACCTGGAAGCCGCCGCTATCGGTCAGGATCGGCCGCTGCCAGTCCATGAAGTCGTGGAGGCCGCCGAGCGCCGCGACGCGTTCGGCGCCGGGGCGGAGCATCAGGTGGTAGGTGTTCCCGAGCAGAATATCCGCGCCGGTTTCGCGCACCTGTTCGGGATACATCGCCTTGACCGTGCCGACAGTGCCGACCGGCATGAAGGCCGGTGTCTGCACGTCGCCGCGGGAAGTGTCGATCCGCCCGCGGCGCGCCATGCCGTCGGTAGCCTGAAGGGTGAAGGAGAAGTCGATCATGCGCGCCTATTAGCGGGACGGCGCGCGCCTGTCACCCTGCGCTGCGATCAGACGCCGGCGATGATCTTGCGGTAGTCGGCCTCGGGGAACGCCTTGAGCGTCGTACCGCGGATGTTGCCGCCCGAAGTAGCCCGCAGATTGAACGTCGCCGCGGCCTCGTCGTTCGGCGCGTCGAGGAAGCAGACGAGATCGTAGGCGCCGAAGGTCATGTGGATGGATTCGAGCGTGCAGCCACTCTTCTTCGCAATTTCCTTGGCGGCGTCGTAGCGGCTGGCGGAGTCCTTCACCGTCTTCACGCCTTGGTCGGTCCAGTTGAGCAGCAAGATGTACTTCGACATTTGCGTTTCTCCCTGTTGGCGGAGGGATACCCCTCCGCACGCGGAGGATATTCCTGCGCTCAACAGTGATCAAATGCGAAACGTCTTGGCGCTCACTCCGAAAGACTGGGAAGCACCTACGCCTCACCACCTCCGATGTCATCCCAGCGAAAGCTGGGACCCAACTCTCCCCCGGCGCAAGTGGCTAGATGGGGCACAGCCTTCGCTGGGATGACACCGAGTGTTGGGTACGTCGAGGAAGACGCCCTACGCGGGCTCAGCCCGGAACAGCAAGCTCGCATCTCCATACGAATAGAACCGATATCCGTTCCCGATCGCATGCGCATAAGCGGCATGCATCGTCTCGAAGCCCGCAAACGCACTGACCAGCATGAACAGGGTCGAGCGCGGCAGGTGGAAGTTGGTCATCAGGATGTCCACCGCGTTGAAGCGGTAGCCCGGGGTGATGAAGATGTCGGTGTCGCCGACGAACGGCTGCAGCGTTCCGGTGGCGCGCGCGGCCGTCTCCAGTAGCCTGAGGCTCGTCGTCCCCACCGCCACCACGCGCCCGCCTTTGGCCTTGGCCGCAAGGATGCGCTCCACCACCGCCGCTGGGATATCGCCCCACTCGGCGTGCATCACGTGGTCCCTGGTGTCGTCGACCTTCACCGGCAGGAAGGTCCCTGCCCCGACATGCAGCGTCACCCGCTCGACGCTCACGCCAAGATCAGCCAGTTGCTGCAACAGGCCTTCGGTGAAATGCAACCCAGCCGTCGGC
>JBKJMF010000450.1:0-6315 GCA_046596525.1 Devosia sp.
ACGCCACCCGACATCGCGACGACAACGCGCGTGTCCTGGGGACGCTTGGGCAAATCAAGCGAATTCAGGTCCATTTCTCTCATCCGGATGGGTTCAAGGGCCACTTTGGATGGCGGCGGTATAAGCGGGAACGGCCAACGGGGCAAGGGAAGGGCGCGCATAGGTAGACCACCGGATTATTGGGCAAGCGCCGTGCCGCTACAATGAAGTACGGAATGAATTCGGAGATCGACGTGCGCGCACAAAGGATTTTGGGGATCATTGGTACTGTGCTTCTGGCAGTTGGCAGCTCTACTGCGCTGGCTGCCATTCCGCCGCACGTGCCCGGCACCATCTGCGCAACGCCGGGCTTTTATTGTCAGGTTGACGTTCCCGGTCCGGTGGGCGCGCATTGCCTATGCTCCACCGTAAGTGGCACCGTCGCTGGCGTATATGTCTAGCGACGCGACAGCCGGCCGGGGGCTCGACCTGCTTGCCGAACTGATCGATGACGCACGGCTGGTTGCAGCATACGGCCAGCGCACCGGGCGGCTGACCGACTTCGAACTCGTTTCCGCCGTCGGCGCGATCGACAAGCTGGAACGACCGAGCTGGGGCGATCCGGCGGTCCTGGGACTGCAAGCGGCGCTCAATCGGGCCCTGCAGGACATCCACCCGGTCCTGGTGAGCGACCTGCGCGACCCGCTGTGGGACCCCTTTAAGCCGTCCGAACACTGGTACGAGCGATGGCCACAAATGTTGTTTGCCGTGTTTGCGCTGCTGCTCCTGGCGCTCACCAGTTGGTCGACACTCAACTACGATCGCGGCACCAGCCTGATTGCGGAGATCAATGAGCTGATCCGCACTTCCCCGCGCGGCACCGTCCAGGCCGGTGTCCGAAAACTGCTCACCGCCGACATCTACAGTGAGGACTACTACACCGCCGTTGGCAGCCTGAAGGACCTGCAGGATCGGATCGGCTTCTATCGCGCCCGCTCCTACACATTCGAGGCTGAAGTGGTCGATGCCGGCCAGCAGAAGTCCCCGATGGTCATCGAGGCCGTGATCTCCACGGCGAAGGCCGCGCTGCCCGCCTACGTCGAGACCGAAGCGGTTACCGAGAATTACGGCCGGTACGACCCATGCGCCGACGCGCGGGAACTGCTGTACCTCAACGAGAAGTTCCCCGGGACCTATCAGGCGACGATGAACATCGGATTCCGCCAGACCATGGCGCTATGCCGCGAGCACATCGACCCTACCCTGACTGCAGGCGCCGAATACAATGTGCTGAGCTACCGGGTAAGGGAGTGGCTGGACCTGTGGGGCCGGGTCCTGCTGCCGGCGCTCTACGGGGCCTTCGGAGCCACCGTTTTCTATATGCGCCGGGCGCTCGACCCCACTATCCGCGACCCCTCACTCGCCATCGTCGCCTCGCGTGTCGCCATGGGCGCCTTCGCCGGCGTTATCGTCACCTGGTTCTGGGCCCCCAATAACCAGCTGCTGAACGGCTTCACCAGCGCGGGCCTCACCCTGTTCACGGTGTCGTTTCTCATCGGCTTCGGCGTCGACGTACTGTTCGTGCTGCTCGACCGTCTGGTGACCGGCGCGATGGCCATTGCCAAGGGTTCGGATGGGCGCGCGTCGGTGATCGCACCGGTCTATCTCACCACATCGCCGCCCGCCGGGGGTACGCCGACCGATGCAGCCGCGAAAGGACCCGCGGGCGGGCGGAAAGTATAGCGGCTCCGGACCATGACTGGGCAAGTCCTGCCTAGTAGCACCGAAATTGCCGAGATGCCCGCAGGCCACCCTGCGATAACCATTTGAAAACGCTGCACTACCCGCGCGGCACGCCGCTTGCAACGCTCTCGGCGGAGCATTGTGTCTCGCGAGGCGTTTGGTGACGGCATCGGTAACATCGGGTTTTGCGCCGGCTGCGCTGTCCACCGTGACAGCGGGCGTCGCCTCAATGCCCGAGGGTGACATCGGCGAGCCCGGTCTGTTCGCCGCGCTGCTGTCGTTACTCGGCCCCCAGCCCATACCCGAAGGCGAACTCACCACGCCGGTGACGCTATCCGTGTCCGCCGTACTCCCCGAAACCCCGGCCACACCGCGGATAGACGCCATCGACCTGCCCGACATTGAGGCCGCCGCCCAGACCGAGCAGGGCAAGTCGCTGCTGAAAAATCTCGGCGACGCCCTAATCGCCATCAACGACGCGCTCGCCGCCGGCAAGCCGATCGATCCGGCGCTCGAGAAAAAGCTCGGCGACTCGCTAGATGCCGTCGCCGTCTATCTCGGCACCTTCGCCCCGCCAGCCCCGCAGATCGACCCCAAGATCACCGCCCTCGCCAGCGGCGACGGCATCCTGCCCCAGGTTGCCCCGGCACTGCCGGATATCCCGGTAATCGTGGCGCCACCCACCCTCACACCCGACCCGACGGTGCTCCCGGAAGCCGCAGCGCCAGAAGAAGCGGCGTCCGAACCAGTCGCCCCGACTCCGACCAGCGTCGCCTTCATGCTACCGGCTGATGCCGCCGCCGATACAGAGCCGACGATGACGCCTACCGCTTCGACCGTCGCCGCGGCCACCGAAACGCCCCCGACCACGGTTCCCGCACCACTCGCCAAGCTCGGCAAGCTGATCGAGGACCTCGGCAACAAGCTCGCAGCCCAGTCACCCGAGCTCGCTGCCAAGCTCGATACCCTGGCCAGGAGCCTGCAGAGCGGCGCGGTGCCGCCCGAGCTGATTGCCGAACTCTCCAGCGACGCCGAGGCGGACCCCGAGATCGCGCGGATCATCGAAGCGCTCGCCGCGCCCAAGCCGGTCGCCCCCAAGGCGTCGGCGCCGCTGCCCTTTATCGCCCCGTCGCTCGTCGTGCCCGAGGCCGTGGCCAAATCGACCAAGCCCGAACCAACGATCGAAACGCCTCCCGCCGCCGCTTCGCTCGATACCGCTGAAGCTGAAGCCCCGAGCGATCCCGATAGCGTTCGCCGCACCGCAGTGCTGAAACCCGCGACGCCTGAGCCGCGTCCGGCCGATTCCGACACCAAGCCGACAGCCGCAACGGCTTCGGCGCCGCAGCCAGCCGCAACCACGGACACCAGCGCCACCTCGGCGCCCGCGCCATTCCTCGCCGCCGGTGCCGCCGCCGCGGCCCGTACCATCCACGCCGCGTACCAGGTCCCGGTGCAGCAGGTAAACCTGCCGCAGGTCGCCTTCGAGGTGGTGCGCCAGTTCGAAGCCGGCAGCAGCCGCTTCCAGATCCGCCTCGATCCGGCCGAACTCGGCCGCATCGATGTCAGGCTCGACGTCGACAAATCCGGCACCATCAATGCCCGCATGACCGTCGAGCGCCCGGAAACTCTCGACCTGCTGCAACGCGACCAGCGCTCCTTGCAGCAGGCGCTGCAGCAGGCTGGGCTCGACGGCGCCAAGACCAATCTCGAATTCTCGCTGCGCCAGAACCCCTTCGCCCAGCAGGGCGGCATGGGCGATGACCGCGGCGACAAATCCGGCTTCAACACCCGCGGCGAAGGTTTCGCCGGCGGCGACGACACTGCGGCGGAAACCGCCACAACCACTTATCGCGGCACGGCTTCGGCCAGTGGCGTCAACCTGTTCGTCTAGGAGGCCCAGATGGCCGTATCCAGTGTCGGTTCCAGCTCCACCAGCGCGGTTTCCAACAGCCGCCAGACCATCGCGCAGAACTTCGATACGTTCCTGCAACTGCTCACCACCCAGCTCAGGAACCAGAACCCGCTCGATCCGCTCGACACCAACCAGTTCACCCAGCAGCTGGTGCAGTTCACCGGCGTCGAACAGCAGCTGAAGACCAACGAGTTCCTCGAGGCCATGATGACCTCGACGCAGACCGCCAACAACTCACAGGCGGTGAGCTACGTAGGCAAGATCGTCACTGCCTCCGGCACCAAGACCGAAATGGTCGACAGCGCCGCCACCTGGCACTTCGCCGTCGGCGTCAAGGCGGACATCACCGCCACGGTGCGCGATGCCGCCGGCAACGTCGTCTACACCAAGTCCGGCACGGTCAATCAGGGCGAGAGCGTCTTCACCTGGGACGGCATCGGCAACGATGGCCGCCAGCGCGCCGACGGCTCCTACAGCGTTACCATCGAGGCCCGCGACGCCAGCGGCAAGCTGGTCGACGTCGCCACCGAAATGACTGGCGAAGTTACCGGCATCGACTTCTCCGGTAGCGAGCCCGTGCTGATCGTCGGCGGCGGCCGCGTCAACCTCTCCGCTATCCTCTCGGTCCGCGCCAAGACCGCGGCAGATGAGGAAACGCCGGAAAGCTCGGTCTAAGGCTCTCATCCGGCGCTGCGCGCCACCTTCTCCCGACGGGGAGAAGAATACGCTGTGGCCCTATCCTGACACCATTCCTCTCCCCGTCGGGGAGAGGGTGGATCGGCCGGAGGCCGAGACGGGTGAGGGGTCGCCGGCGCTACTCCCCGAACCCGGTCGGCAATCCATCCATGCTGACCATGTTCTTTTCCTGCCAGTATGCCTCGATCCCATCGACGCCCTTGGCTTCGGCCCAGCGGTCCATGGTGTCGCGCTCGCCCTCGTAGCTCATCAGTGGCACCCCATAGCCGCATGAGGTCTTCACCAGGTCGAAATCGAGCCAGGTGATCTGCCGGGCGCCCAACGGCTCGGTGTCGGCGAACTGCTCGTGCAGTAGCGCAGTGTATTCCTCACCGCCGCGCGGAATGATCCGGCCACGGCCGTAGAGCCTGAGGATAAGCGGAGGCCCCTCAACCGCACAGAACATGATGGTCATCCGCCCGTCGGCCTTGAGGTGCGCGGCGGTTTCGTTGCCGCTGCCGGTGCGGTCGAGATAGCAGGCGCTGTTGTCGCCCATCACCCGGAACATGTCGGTCGAGCGCGGTGAGATGTTGATGCGCGTCCCCGCTGCCGCACTGGTGGTGAAGAAGAAGTGCTGGCGCGAGATGAAGTCACGCTGATGCGCGTTCAGCGCTGGGAAGTCCTTGGCCATGGTGGGGGAGCCCCTTTCATCGTGGCGATAGCGACAAACTAAGTCACATTCCATGCAACTTGCGACCAAGCCTTGCCGCTGGAATCGGCCGCACCTGGTTGTGCAGATGTTAATGACACGACACCCGCAGAGCCGCGGCTTTTAACGCATTTTAAGTAATGCCTTAGCCGAATTTTAAGTGCGATGGGCTACGGTTCGGGATGTGGTCAGGTTGAGTAAGTGAGTACAATGACCGTCCAAATGCGTCCGCGTGTAAAGTACGTGATCGGCCCGGATGGAAGTCCGCTGACGATTGCGGACCTGCCTCCAAGAGACACCCGCCGGTGGGTCATCCGGAGAAAGGCCGAAGTTGTCGCCGCAGTCCGCGGCGGCCTCCTGAGCCTTGAGGAAGCCTGTCAGCGTTACACGCTTTCCGTCGACGAATTCCTCAACTGGCAGGCCGCCATCGACAAGCATGGCCTCGCCGGACTTCGTACGACCTGGATCCAGCACTACCGCGAAGGCTGAGCCCTTCGCCGATGGTGACGACCAACCCGCCCGGGCAGCCGAGGCGGGTTTTGTCGTTTTTGCGCGGAGTCGCCGTTAAGGCGTCCCTTCCCCCAGGTACTTCCCTCCCTCGTCCGTCGCCTTCAACCGCTCGTAGTGTTCCTTCACCGCCGGCAGCTCCGGCTTTTCGAACGGCGTCGAGAACCAGCGGTGGCTCGATAGCACCAGCCCAATATCGGCGATGCTGATCCGGCCGTTCGCGGCAAACCCGCCACCCTTGATCAGTTGCGCCTCGAGGATCTGCATCCGAGCCGTCCAGTTGCGGATCGAATCGGCGATCCGAGTTTCGTCGGTGTAGGCCGGGTTCTTCCGCATCAGCGCATAGACCGCGTAGCCCCACTGCGCGTTCAGCTCCGCCACCTGCCAGGTCAGCCACTGGTCGACCAGTCCCCGCTCCTTCACTGCAACCGGCCACAGCCCGCTGCGCCGGGACTCCGACAGGTAGCGCATGATGGCGTTGCTCTCCCACAGGACGAACCCCTCGTCGATGATCACCGGCACCTGTGCATTGGGGTTGAGCGCCAGGAACTCCGGTGCTTTGGGGTCGCGATTGGGCATCCCCCAGATCTCGACCTCGTAGCCGATACCGATCAGGTCGCAGGTCCACATCACCTTGCGCACGTTGATCGAGGTCACCCGACCGAGGATGCTCAGCGTTCCCATACTCACGTCTCCTTAACCCTCACCCGGCAATCGTTGCCGCTTTTTGCATTATGCAACGGGCGGTTAATGACTTGTTTACCATCCACTGGGTAATTTTTGCCTATGG
>JBKJMF010000482.1:0-3389 GCA_046596525.1 Devosia sp.
TGCAGGGCACCGTGCAGCACGATGTCGGCGTTTTCCGGCGTCTCGTAGGGGCTCGAAATGCCGGTGAAGTTCTTGATCTCGCCGCGCCGCGCCTTGGCGTAGAGGCCTTTCGGATCGCGGGCTTCGCACACGTCGAGCGGGGTGTTGACGTACACCTCGGTGAACTTCACGTCGCCCGCCACCTCGCGCGCCAGGCGGCGCTCGTTGCGGAATGGCGAGATGAACGAGACGACGACGATGAGGCCGGCATCGGCCATCAGCCGTGCCACTTCGGCGACGCGCCGAATGTTCTCGACGCGGGCTTCGTCGGTAAAGCCGAGGTCCTTGTTGAGGCCGTGGCGGACGTTGTCGCCATCGAGGATGTAGGCGTGGCGGCCTTCGGCGGTGAGCCGCTTCTCGATCAGGTTGGCGACGGTGGACTTGCCGGAGCCCGAGAGACCGGTGAACCAGACGATCTGCGGGGTCTGTCCCTTCATCTCGGCGCGGACCTGCCGGTTCACGTCGAACGACTGGTAGCTGAGATTCTTGCCGCGCTGCAGGCCGTACTCGATGACGCCGGCGCCGAGCGTGGCGTTGGAGATGCGGTCGATCAGGATGAAGCTGCCGGACAGCGAATTGTCGCGGTAGCTGTCGAAGGCGATGGGCTTGTCGGTGGCGATGGTGATAGTGCCGACTTCGTTCAATTCCAGAGTCGTTGCAGCGCTTTCCTCGAGCGTGTTGACGTTGGTCCTGAACTTGAGGGCAGTGATCGAGGCGGGTACCAGCTGCGAGCCGAGCTTCAACAGGTATGAGCGGCCGGGGATGGCCTGCTTGTCGCTCATCCAGACAACACGGGCCTGGAACTGGTTGGAATAGTCCGGCACTGCACCGGGATGCACCAGCACGTCGCCGCGCGAGATGTCGACCTCGCGATCGAGCACCAGGGTCACAGCTTCGCCGGCGATGGCCACGGACTGGTCGCCATCCATGGTGACGATACGGGTGACCTTTGCGGGCTTGCGCGAGGCGGCGACGAGGAGGTCGTCACCGACCTTCACCTCGCCCGAAGCGACGGTGCCGGAGAAGCCGCGGAAATCGAGATTGGGGCGGTTGACCCATTGCACCGGGAAGCGCAGCGGCCGCTCGACGCGATCTGTCGCGACCTCAATGGTCTCGAGATAGGGCACGAGTTGCGGGCCCTGATACCACGGCATCTGCGGGCTCGGCTTGAGGATGTTGTCGCCCTTCAGCGCCGAGACCGGGATTGCCTGCAGCGTCTCGAAGCCCAGATCCTTGGCGAACTCGCGGTATTCGGCCTCGATTCGGTTGAACACGTCGGCGTCGTAGCCGACGAGGTCGATCTTGTTGATCGCCAGCACGACGTGCTTCACGCCGATGAGGCTCAAAATGAAGCTGTGGCGGCGGGTCTGGGTGAGGACGCCCTTGCGCGCATCGATCAGCACGATGCCGAGATCGGCGTTCGAGGCGCCGGTCGCCATGTTGCGGGTGTACTGCTCGTGGCCCGGGGTATCGGCGACGATGAACTTGCGCTTGTCGGTGGAAAAGAACCGATAGGCGACGTCGATGGTGATGCCCTGCTCGCGCTCGGCGGTGAGACCGTCCACCAGCAGCGAGAAATCGATGCCTTCATCGCCGGTGGTGCGGTTGCGGCTCTCCTTGCGGAGGCTCGCGAGCTGGTCGTCGAGGATCAACTGGCTGTCGTAGAGCAAGCGGCCGATGAGCGTCGACTTGCCGTCGTCGACGGAGCCGCAGGTGAGGAAGCGCAGCAGGCCCTTGTCGGTCTGCTCGGCGAGCCAGAGATCCAGCGCCAGTTCGGCGGCGGGTGCGGTCATGGGTACGCTGGACATCAGAAGTACCCTTCCTGCTTCTTCTTTTCCATGGAGCCGGCCTGGTCGCTGTCGATGAGGCGGCCTTCGCGTTCGGAGGTGCGGGAGGCCTGCATTTCCATGATGATCGACGGCAGGTCCGCCGCGTCGGAACGGATACCGCCGGTCAGCGGGTAGTCGCCGAGGGTGCGGAAGCGGACGACTTCCTCGCGGGGCGTCTCGCCGGGAGCGAAGCGATAGCGGTCGTCGTCGATCATGATCAGCGTGCCGAGCCGCTCGACCACCGGGCGCGGGCGAGCGAAATAGAGCGGCGGGATCTCGATGCCTTCGGAATAGATGTAGGTCCAGATATCGAGCTCGGTCCAGTTCGAGATCGGGAACACGCGCATGCTTTCGCCCGGTGCCAGCCGGGTGTTGAAGATGCGCCAGAGCTCGGGGCGCTGGTTCTTGGGATCCCAGGCGTGCTGGGCGTTGCGGTGCGAGAAGATGCGCTCCTTGGCGCGGGATTTCTCCTCGTCGCGGCGGGCGCCACCGATCGCCGCGTCATAGCCGCCGGCGTTCAGCGCCTGGCGCAGCGCCTGGGTCTTCATGATGTCGGTGAAGCGGGCCGAGCCGTGATCGAACGGATTGATGCCCGCGGCCAGCCCCTCGGGATTGGTGTGCACCAGCAGCTCGAAGCCGTGCTCCTTGGCCATCCGGTCGCGGAAGGCGATCATTTCCCTGAACTTCCACGTCGTATCGATGTGGAGCAGCGGGAACGGGATGCGGCTGGGGAAGAAGGCCTTGCGGGCCAGATGCAGCAGGACCGAGGAGTCCTTGCCGATCGAATACATCATCACCGGCCGCTCGAAACTCGCCGCGACTTCGCGGAAGATTTCGATGCTCTCGGACTCGAGGGACTTCAGGTGGCTGAGGCCACGTGGGCCGATTGAACTCATTGGCGCTGGGGAACCATGTTGCAACGGCGATGAAATACGCGCTCGCGCGGGGTGCGGCAAGCGCTACTAGACTACCAAAAAAGTGAACTATTCCGCCTGTTTGCGCGTATCTGACATTGTAAAGGTGGAGCTTGTCGCATGACCGTCATGGCAAGAACGGGCGCGTCGGGGACCTCAAGGAAAGGAAAATCTATTCCATGACCAAGACCGCGCTCGTCTGGCTCCGAAACGACCTGCGGATCAGCGACAACCCGGCGCTGCACGCGGCGATGCAGCACGGCAAGGTGTTTGCGATCCATATCGAGGAGACGGACGGCGCGTTGCGGCCGCGTGGCGCGGCATCCCGATGGTGGCTGCACCACAGCCTCAACCGGCTGGCGGAGGACCTGGCCGAGCTGGGCGTGCGGCTGGAGACGGTGCGGGGTGAAGCCGAGGACGAGCTGTTCAAGGCGATCGCGGCGCATGGAGCTGACGCCGTGTTCTGGAACCGCCGCTATGGGCCGGCGGAACGGCAGATCGACACAGCGATCAAGGCTCTCTGCAAGCGCGAAGGGATCACGGCGGAGAGCTTTGCCGCCAATGTGCTGGTCGAGCCGTTCGAGATGGAGACCGGCGCGGGCAAGCC
>JBKJMF010000057.1:0-4085 GCA_046596525.1 Devosia sp.
CGCGGCGATGTCGATGCGGTTTACGCCTATCGGCAGCGCGTGAACGGCCGCAGCCGGAGCCGCTTGGTATCGATTGGATAGTGAGGCGAGTAGACCATGGTCCTCGTCTAGAGCCCGCGCCGCAAACGATCAAGCAGACGGCTTGCGGATGGCAAAGCCCTGGTGTCAGCATGCGCCATGGCCACGTCAGACAAACCCGAGATCGACCTCACCGCCCGCTGCGCCTGCGGAGAGGTGGCGCTGTCGGTGAAGGGCCGCATCCGCTCGATGTTCATGTGCTCCTGCGAGGATTGCCAGCGCGCCACCGGCACCGGGCACTCGACCGTCGCCCTCGCCCGCCCGGCCGATGTCACCGTCACCGGTCCGACCGCGAGCTTCGCCCGTTCCGCCCATTCCGGCGCCACCCTGACCCGCTCGTTCTGCCCCACCTGCGGCACCCCGCTCTACGCCCAGTCGAGCCGCGCCCCCGACCTGCTGATGCTGCCGGTCGGTCTGTTCGGCCAGAACGCCGGCTGGTTCGCACCCAACCAGCTGATCTTCGCCCGTAGCCGTCATGACTGGGACACGCTCTCGGCCGATCTGCCGCAGCACGCCACCTATCGCGACCCGGAGACACCCCGATGAGCACAGCCTCCGACGCCATGGGCGCTCGCCTCCGCCCGCTGCTGGCCCCCGACCTCGTCGAAAAGAAGATGTTCGGCGGCCTCGGCTTCATGCTCGGCGGCAACATGGCCATCGGCACCACCGCCAAGGGCGCCCTGCTGGTCCGCATCGACCCGGCGAAGCAGGCTGAGGCGCTGGCGAAGCCCGGTGCCTTCGAGATGCATATGGGTCCGCGCCCGATGACCGGCTTCATCGCCGTCGATGAGGAGGGCACGGCCGACGACGACGCACTCAGGGAGTGGATCGCCTACGCCATCACGTTCGCGGAGACCCTGCCCCCGAAATGAAATCCGTCTCGACCACCATGACCCATCTGGCGGAACGTATCCGCGACATCCTCGACGGCGACCCACGCATCACCGAAAAGAACATGTTCGGTGGCCTCACCTTCCTGCTCAATGGCCACATCCTGGTCGGCTGCAAGAAGGACGGACGCATCCTGCTCAGCGTCGGCAAGGACAACAACGAAGCCGCCCTCGCCCGCCCCGGCGCCACTCAGATGATCCACGGCGACAAGCCGATGCGCGGCTTCATCTGGGTCGAGGCCGACGCCATCGAGGACGACGACGACCTGCGCGACTGGGTCCGGTTTGCCGAGGGGGCCGTGGCGCAACGACCGGCCGATGACCCGCCAGCAAAGGCGGCGAGGAAATCCTCCGCGAAGCGAGCTCCCGCTGGGGGAAGCGGATGATGGACCATCCTCTCGACAATCAAGTCTGGCACGCCCTCACCGGAGCCCAGACGGAACTCAGCTTGGCGTTCGGCGAGGTACGCCTCTTCCGACCCGAGATCGCACCGGCCGTAGGCATGGCGCGCATCACCGCCGCGAATCTCTCGACCCTCGCCGCCGCGATGGCCATCGATGCCACTGTCATCACGCACTCCGTCGAACCAATCGTTTCGACGGCGGAACTCAAGGTAACCGATTCCCACCCGCTACTGCAGATGGTGGCGAACCGCCTCGTACCAGTCGAACTCACCGTCGCGCTGAAGGAACTGGGGCCGGCCGACCTTCCCGCTATGAAACGGCTGGTGGATGTAGCCCAGCCTGGCCCGCTTCTCCCGGGCGCGTTCGCCCTCGGTCGCTTTGTCGGCATCGTTGCAGGCGATGGTTTCGCGGCGATAGCCGGCGACCGGCTGCGACCACCGGGTTTCGGTGAGCTCTGCACCGTCTGCTCGCATCCAGACTTCCGCGGACGGGGATATGCCAAAATGGTGGTTTCGGCGGTAGCCCAGACTATCGTTGCGCGCGGCGACACACCGTACCTGATGGTGCTGCCGGAGAACACGCCGGCTGTCCGCCTCTACGAAAGCCTGGGCTTCGAGCCGCGGCGCCTGCTCTATTTCAACGCTCTCAAGCGCGTCGCCTAGTCAGATCGCCGAAAACACCAGCGACGCATTCACCCCGCCGAAGCCGAACCCGTTCGACAGCACATGCCGCAGCGCCTTCTTCTTGGCCACCCTCGGTACGAGGTCGAAGCGCTCGCCGACGTCGGGATCATCGAGGTTGAGGGTCGCCGGCACGATGCCATGCCGGATCGCCTCAATCGAATAGACCGCTTCGATGGCGCCTGCTGCGCCCATCAGGTGGCCGGTCGACGACTTGGTCGAGGAGATGGCGAGATCCTTGCCGCGATTGGAGAACAGCGCCCCGATCCCCGCCAGCTCCGCCGCGTCTCCCACCCCGGTCGAGGTGGAATGCGCGTTGATATAGTCGATCTCGCCGGTCGAAACCCCGGCCATCTTCAGTGCATTGGCCATCGCCACTTGCGCGCCTGCCCCGGTCGGCTCGCCCGACGTGAGATGGTAGGCATCCGCCGACGTCCCGTAACCGGCGAGTATCGCGAGAGGCGCCGCGCCGCGCGCCACGGCATGGCTCAACCGCTCGATCACCAGCACCGCCGCGCCCTCGGCCAAGACGAACCCGTCGCGCCTCCGGTCAAACGGTCGCGACGCCGCCTGCGGATCGTCGTTGAACGCCGTCGCCAGCGCCCGCGCCGCGCCGAACCCGCCCACCGAAATCATATCGACCGATCCTTCGGCGCCCCCGACCACCGCCACTTCGGCCTCACCGGTCAGGATCAAGCGCATTCCGTCGCCGATCGCCTGGGCCGACGCCGCGCACGCAGTGACTGGCGCCCCGATCGGCCCCTTGAAGCCATAGTTGATCGAGATCCAGCCGGCCGCCAGGTTCGGCAGGAACGCCGGCACGGTGAACGGCGACAGCCGCCGCGGCCCCTTCTCGATGATCGTCTCGACCGCATGGGCCATCACCGGCGATCCACCCACACCCGAGCCGATGATCGTCGCGGTCGCCGCCTGATCTTCCGGCGTTATCGGGTGCCAGCCTGCCTGGTTCAGCGCTTCCTGTGCCGCCACCAGCCCATACTGGATGAACAGCCCCATCTTCTTGATGTCCTTGGCGTCGATCGCCACCAGCGGATCGAAGCCCTCGGGATCGTTCGCCTTCTCGGGCACCAGCCCGGCGATCTTAGCGCCGTAGTCGGTGACGTCGAACCGGGTGTTCGGCCCAATTCCACTCCGCCCCTCGATCAATCGAGCCCAGTTGGTGTCCACGCCAACCCCGAGCGGGCTGACGGCGCCCATGCCGGTGACGACGATCGGATCAGCTTGAGAGGTCATCGGGTTCTCCATTCAAGTGTAGATACACAGGCAGCGCCGGAACTCGGTCCGCCCAAGGGGAAATCAAACAGCGGCAAGCCGCTTCAGTGTCTTCAGTGTGTTGTCGAAGCCATCGGCGCCGAGATCCGCGCGGATCTCTGCCTGGGCCTTCCGCCACAGCGGCAGCAGCTGCTCGACCAGGGCGTGTCCCTTGTCGGTCAACCCGCAGATCCGGCCATTGCCGTGCTCCGCGGCGCGCGAGGCAATCAGCCCCATCTTCTCCAGCCGGTCGAGATTGCGTGTCAGCGTCGTGCGCTCGAACCCGCGCGCTTCGGCAAGCTCGCTCACCGTCTGCTCCCCCGCCGCCACGATCGTCCCCAACAACGAGAACTGCGTCGACGTCAGCCCGAACGGCCGCACATAGCTGTCATAGCGCCGCGTAATCGCCCGCGCCGCCATCCGGCTGTTCGAAACCATGCACTGGGTGAAATCGTCCATGCGCCGATAGATAGTGTGTATATGCACGGTGTCAACTGATGCAGAATCCGCACGAACTTATCCCCCCGCTCTACCGCCCATGAGATCCTGCCCCCGTCACCCACACGGGCGCGGTCGCGTACGGACGGTCGGTGGGGCGACTTCGGTGCTGGGGAAGCCGTTCCCTGGCGGCCGCGGCTATGGGCACCCGTCCACCGTCCGTGCTTAGCGCACGGCGTGCGAACGCTTCCTCACAGTCCCCGCAAAAACTCCGAACAGTTCCGGCGTGGCGACGGCCTTCATATTGCGGACTACCCGCGTGG
>JBKJMF010000067.1:0-8654 GCA_046596525.1 Devosia sp.
GCCGCTCGAGCGCAACCACTACGAGGTCGCCTGGCTCCGCCGCGCCAACGCCATCGTCCCCGGCGCCGCCCCGGAAGTCATCGGCGAAGACCGCGAACACGGCATCGCGCTCCTCGAGTACCTGCCACCCGACGACTACGTGCTGTGGAAGTCAGAACTCCTCGCCGGCCACGCCAATCCGAGCGTACCGGTCGCAGTCGCCAACGCACTCGGCAGCATTCACGCCGCCACCCTGAACGACCCCACCGCCGCCACCGAGTTCCCCACCGACCACCTCATCGACGCGCTCCGCCTCGATCCCTACCTGCGCTTCACCGCCAATCGCCACCCAGAACTTGCCGACCGCATCCTCGCCGTCCTCGCCACCACAGCCAGCACCCACATCGCCCTCGTCCACGGCGACGTCAGCCCCAAGAACATCCTCGTCAGTAAGCGTGACGGCCACCCGGTGCTGCTCGATGCCGAGTGCGCCTGGTATGGCGATCCAACCTTTGACGCCGCCTTCTGCCTCAACCACCTCGCGCTGAAATCTATCCACCTGCCCGAACTGCGCGCTAGTCTCACCAATCAGGCGAGCGCCTTCGCCACCACGTGGCTCGGGCATTTCCCCGCCGACCTCCGCTCGGACGTCGAAGCGCGCACCGCCGCGCTCTTCCCTTGCTTGATGCTGGCCCGTGTCGACGGCAAATCGCCAGTCGAATATCTCAGCGAAATCAACCGCCAGGTCGTCCGCGACCGGGCCATCCCGTTCATCCACAATCCGCCGTCAAAGCTCGTTCATCTGCTCGACAGCCTCCGTTCATAATCCGCCCAGGACGCTCCATTATTATGTCAGCCATCAAGACCATTCTCGGCCGCCAGGTGTGGGATTCACGCGGCCGCCCCACCGTCGAAGTCGAGGTCACTCTCGCCTCCGGCGCCACCGGTCGCGCCATCGCCCCCTCCGGCGCCTCCACCGGCAGCCGCGAAGCGCTCGATAAGCGCGACGGCGGCAAGCGCCTCGGCGGCTACGGCGTCAACGGTGCACTCGCCGCCGTCAACGGCAAAATCCAGAGCCGCCTCATCGGCCTCGACGCCCTCGACCAGTCCGCCGTCGACCACGCCATGATCGCCCTCGACGGCACCCCGCAGAAAACCCGGCTCGGCGGCAACGCCATCGTCGCCACCTCCTCGGCCATCGCCTGGGCCGCCGCCGCCGAGCAGAAAATCCCGCTCTGGCAACACCTTAGAGTTTTGTCCGGCCTCGACCCGACCATCGAGCACGTCCCCGCCCCGATGATCCAGATCTTCGGCGGCGGCCGCCACGCCGGCAACCGCATCGATATCCAGGATTTCCTCATCCTCGCCGTCGGCGCCAAAAGCTTCTCCGAAGCCACCGAGCAGATCGCCGAGGTCTACATCGCCGCCGCCAAGTCCATGGCGCAAAAGGGAAAACTCAACGGCGTCGCCGACGAAGGCGGCGTCTGGCCCGATTTCACCGCCAACGAGGACGGGCTCGAACTCCTCACCCGCGCCATCGAGGACGCCGGCTTCCGCCCCGGTGCCGATATCGGCATCGCGCTCGACGTCGCCGCCACCTCCTTCTACGCCGACGGCGCCTATCGCCTCGCGCTCGAAGACCGCAACCTCACCACCCTTCAGATGATCGAGCAGCTGCAGTCCTGGGTCGCCGCCTACCCCATCGTGTCGCTCGAAGATCCCCTCGCGGAGGACGATGACGAGGGCTTTGCCGAGATCACCCGCCGCCTCGGAAAGTCGATCCAGATCATCGGTGACGATTACTTGACCAGCTCAGAGTCCCGTGTTGCCCTTTCCGCAGCACAGGGTTGCTGCAATTCGGTGTTGCTCAAATCGAACCAGTGCGGCACCCTGACCGAATTGATTGCGGCAAGCACGCGCGCCCGCTCCGTCGGCTGGAATACCATCCAGTCAGGACGTTCGGGCGAAAGCGAAGACGTGACACTCAGTCATCTGGCCGTCGGTCTGATGTCCGATCAGATCAAGGTCGGCTCGATGACGCGGTCGGAGCGAACCGCAAAGTGGAATGAGGTAATCCGCATCGAGGGTTACTGCGTAGCACCACACTACTGGCGCTACGCCGTTCCACGCCTGTAATCGGATAACTGGGCAGTTGGGGGAATCAGTTGGGGGACGGAGACAGAACAAGGAGCGCGGGCCGGCCGGTTCGCGTCGAAGACGTGGCACGCGTTGCCGGCGTCTCGCCGATTACCGTGTCGCGTGCCCTGTCCTACCCCGACAAGGTCAAGGACGACACCCGCGCCCGCATCCTTGAAGCAGTGGCGCAGACCGGCTACGTGGTCAATCGTTTCGCCTCCTCGCTCCGCTCCGGCCGCTCCAACGTCATCACCGTCTTCGTCTCCAGCCTGCTCAACCCGCATTTCGCCACCTCGGTGCAGGGCATCGTCGATTCGGTCGAGGGCAGCGGCTACCACCTGATGTTCGCCCAGACCGGCTATTCCGAGATGCTGGAGATCGACGTCGTCGAATCGGTGCTGCCGTTCCGTCCCGCCGGTGTCGTCTTCACTGGCGTGGTCCGCGCCGATCAGACCCGGCAGGCGCTGCAGAACCTCGGCATTCCGGTGATGGAAATGTGGGGCAACCGACCCGACCCCATCGACATGCTGGTCGGCTCTTCCAGCTATGATGCCGGCCGCCTGATGGGCGAGCACTTCGGCGAGCGCGGTTTTCGCCACATCGCCTATTCTGGTCACACCATCGACCGTACCGCCCAGCGCATCGAAGGCTTCCGCCACGGGCTCGCCAAGCATGGCCTGACGCTTGAACTGATCTACCCGATGGACGGCACCCGCAGTTTCGCCGACGGGCTGCACGCCTTCGACCAGATCCTCGAGCAACTGCCGTCCTGCGATGCTATCTTCTTCGGTACCGACGTCCTGGCGTCCGGCGCCGTCGTCCGAGCCCTTGATCGCGGCATCCCGATACCCGGGCAGGTCGCCATCGCCGGCTATGGCGACCTCGATTTCACCCCGCATGTCCGCCCCTCGCTCACCACGCTCCATGTCTCGAGCTACGAGATGGGTCGCGAGGCTGGCCGCATGCTGCTGAAGCGCCTAGCTGGCGAGGCCATCGCCAACCCCATCATGCTGCAACCGATCAGCCTCGAAGCCCGCGACAGCACCCGCCGCTGACATTTTGTCCCCGCTGCTCCCTCACCCACGGTGTCACCCCGGCGAAGGCCGGGGCCCATCCTGAGGTCTCTCGGCCGTCACACCGATAGGAAGCATCTCAGAATGGATCCCGGCCTGCGCCGGGATGACATCGAGTTTGAGGGCAAAATCGCGTCGACCGGCCTCCATCCGGCCCATTGCAACCTGATATCGCGATGTTTATCATCGCGGCCGGTACGATCCTCCCTCAATCGAAGGAATGCCTGCCCAGTCCGTCTGGATTGGGCTATGGATCGTCGGGACAGCCTGTTGATTTGAGGAGATCATTATGAGTTCGGGTAACGACGCGACCGCCAAGGGTGGCAAGAAACTGAGGTCGCGCGCCTGGTTCGATAATCCGGAAAACCCGGATATGACGGCGCTCTATCTCGAGCGTTATCTCAACTATGGCATCTCGCGTGAAGAGCTGCAGTCGGGCAAGCCGATCATCGGCATCGCCCAGACCGGCTCCGATCTCTCGCCCTGCAACCGCCACCACATCGAGCTCGCCAAGCGCGTCCGCGACGGCATTCGCGACGCTGGCGGCATCGCCATGGAATTCCCGGTCCACCCGATCCAGGAAACCGGCAAGCGCCCCACCGCCGGTCTCGACCGAAACCTCGCTTACCTCAGCCTCGTCGAAGTGCTGTACGGCTACCCGCTCGATGGCGTGGTGCTGACCATCGGCTGCGACAAGACCACCCCCGCCATGCTGATGGGCGCCGCTACGGTGAACATCCCGGCGATCGCGCTCTCTGTGGGCCCGATGCTCAACGGCTGGTTCCGCGGCGAGCGCACCGGCTCGGGCACCATCGTCTGGAAGGCGCGCCAGATGATGGCCGCCGGCGAAATCGGCTACGAGCAGTTCATCGAGCTGGTGGCGTCGTCCGCTCCCTCGACCGGCTACTGCAACACCATGGGCACCGCCTCGACCATGAACTCGCTGGCCGAGTCGCTCGGGATGCAGCTGCCCGGCTCCGCCGCCATCCCGGCGCCCTATCGCGACCGGCAGGAAATGGCCTGGCGCACCGGCATGCGCATCGTCGAGATGGTGCACGAGGACCTGAAGCCCTCCGACATCCTGACCAAGGACAACTTCATCAACACCATCGTCGTCAATTCGGCGATTGGTGGCTCCACCAATGCCCCGATCCACATCCAGGCCATTGCCAAGCATATCGGCGTCGAGCTTGAGCTGAAGGATTTCGAGACCTACGGCCACAAGGTGCCGCTGCTGGTCAACATGCAGCCGGCCGGCGAGTATCTGGGCGAGGACTACTACCACGCCGGCGGCGTCCCGGCGGTGGTCAACGAGCTGATGACGCAGGGCCTGATCCGCGAGAACGCCCCCACCGTCAACGGCAAGACCATCGGCGAGAACTGCCGTACCACCACCATCCAGGACGACAAGGTCATCCGCCGCTTCGACAACGCCCTGAAGAAGGAAGCCGGTTTCCTCGTCCTCTCGGGGAACCTCTTCGACTCGGCCATCATGAAGACCTCGGTGATCTCCGAGGAGTTCAAAGAGCGCTATCTCAACGACCCGGTGCACCCGAACATGTTCGAGGGCAAGGCCGTAGTGTTCGACGGTCCGGAAGACTACCACAAGCGCATCGACGATCCCTCGCTCGCCATCGACGAGCACACCCTGCTGTTCATGCGCGGCGCCGGCCCGATCGGCTATCCGGGCGCCGCCGAAGTCGTCAACATGCGGCCGCCCGACTACCTGATCAAGAAGGGCATCACCGCGCTCGCCTGCATCGGCGATGGCCGCCAGTCGGGTACCTCGGGTTCGCCTTCGATCCTCAACGCCTCGCCGGAAGCGGCAGCGGGCGGCAATCTGGCCATCCTCAAGAGCGGCGACCGGGTACGCATCGACCTCAACAAGGGCGAAGCCGACATCCTGATCTCGGCCGAGGAAATCGAGCAGCGCCGCGCCGAACTGCACGCGGCTGGCGGCTACAAGTACCCGGCCCACCAGACCCCGTGGCAGGAGATCCAGCGCGGCATCGTCGACCAGCTCGGTTCCGGCGCGGTGTTGAAGAACGCCGTCAACTACCAGCGCCTGGCACAAACCGCCGGGGTGCCGCGAGACAACCACTGATAATAAAACAAAAAGGGGCCGGTCTTTCCGGCCCTTACTTCTTGCGCGGTCGGAACGAATGGGCCAACAAGCCGCCGCAATGTTTGACGAACAAGTTACGGCAAGCGCACTATCGCTAGCGCTTAAGGCGGGTGAGGGCTCGATGTCTGATATTCTGGACTATTGCAAAGGGCGGGAGGCACAGAGCTTCAAGCCGGGCCAGATTCTGATCCGGGAAGGCGGGGCCGAAGGCAAACTCTTCGTCCTGATCGACGGCCAGGTCGAAGTCCTGCGCAAGGACACCCAGGTCAGCTATATCGACGAGCCCGGCTCGATCTTCGGCGAAATGGCGGTGCTGCTCGATATGCCGTCGAGCGCTACGGTCAAGGCGCTGTCGAACGTCAAAGCCTACGCCATCGAAGACGCCATCAGCTTCCTCGGCGGCAACCCCGAGATCGCGCTTTACGTCGCAACCCTGCTCGCCCGTCGCCTCTACTACACCACGTCCTACCTCGTCGACCTGCAGCAACAGTCCGAAGGCAAGCGCGAAGACCTCGACCTCGTCGACAAGATCCTCGCCCAGCTGGTCGAAAAGCCCGACGAAGCCAAGCACGCCAAACGCACGCGGAAGTAGCTGCAGGGGCCAACCTGTGGGCCACCCAAGGTCTGGCAGAAGTTCATCAACTAAGCGGCGCCAAAGCGCCGCCTAAACCAGCCCCTTGCTCATCAGCACCGCATAGATGATCGCCGCATAGGTCAGCTGGTGGGTGATCTGGTCGAGCCCGTGCAGGCTCCAGAACCGCCGCGGCTGCGTGTCGACATGCACGCCGCGCGAATAGTGGATCTTGGAATAATCGAGCAGGTAATGCACCACGAACTCGCCGGCGACGATCCCGGCCAGCCAGGGCAACGGCGTACCCGCCAATAGCAGCACCAGCGCCGTCAGCCCGGCATGCACGCCCGCATGCGCGTAACCGCCCGGCTGGCGGAAATCGCCCTTGCCACCCAGCATCCATCCCGGCTGCAGGAAATAGTCGGCGATGTAGTGCTTGAGCTCCAAACCGATGAACAAAAGAAAAAACAGCCCGACCATTCGGTCTTATCCTTGCGAGGCGGTGCCATGACGACCCGCACCGTTCCCATCGGGGAGTAATGCTTGCAAGCCCGCACGTTTGTGGCAAGCACAGAGTTTGGTCCTATGTTACGATCCTTGGGACGCCGTTCAGGCAGCATTCATGGGCGGCGTGGCAGTTGGCTCGCGCCGGACGTCTATCGTCCGCTTGGAGGTTTCGATGCGTAGGCTGGTCACCTCGATTGCTCTTCTCCTGCTGCTCGCGGCGCAACCCGCCTTCGCCGCCTCGGGTACGGCGCTGGGCGTTGATCCGGCGGCTCGCCTCGAAGCCAAGGCCGGCACCAAGACCCTCGTCATCGGCACCGATGTGTTCATCGGCGATCGCGTCGTCACCGATGCCAAGGGCCTCGTCCAGATCAAGTTCTCCGACCGCACCGAGCTGGTGGTTGGCCCCCGCTCCTCACTGGTGATCGAGGACTACCTGCTGCGCGAAGACGGCTCGGGCGGCAAGTTCGCCATCAATGCCCTCAGCGGCACCTTCCGCTTCGTTACCGGCGGCGCCCCCAAGGACCGCTACCTGATCACCACCCCGACCGGCACCATCGGCGTCCGCGGCACCGCCTTCGATCTCAACGTCCATGACGATCACGCCTCGCTGCTGCTGTTCCATGGCGCTGTGATCATGTGCAACCTCGACAACAAGTGCATCACCGTCGACGATTTCTGCGACGTGGGCATGTTCGATTTCACCGAGGCAAAGCTGCTCGGCAACACTGACGATTTCGTCGGGACCGAACGCACCTCGATGCGCGGCATGTTCCCGTGGGCCGTATCCGAGAGCGACCTGATGAGCGCGTTCCGGGTCGCCCAGGCCCGCGAGTGCCTCAACCGCGCCGTCGTCCCCAACCAGACCGATGCCGGTGGCGCCAACCGTGACGACCCTCCGCAGCCGCGTGACAACGACCGTCAAACGGATTTGAGCAATAATCCCTAGTCACCCCCGGAGCTGAGCCGCCCAATGCTCCGTCGCTTCCTCCCCATCCTCGCCGGCCTCGTCATCGTCATCCTGTTGACGCTGCTGCGCATCGCCGACCCATTTCCGGTCCAGGTAATGCGCGAGATCGCCTTCGATTTCTACCAGCGCCTCCATCCGCGTCCGACCGGCGAGTTCCCGGTGCGCGTCGTCGATATCGATGAACGCTCCCTTGCCGAATTCGGCCAGTGGCCGTGGCCGCGCGATCGGCTCGCCACCCTTACGGACCGGCTCACCGAACTGGGCGCCGCCGCCATCGGCTTCGACGTGCTGTTCCCCGAAGTCGACCGCATGTCGCCAAGCCGTATCGCCGCAACCCTCCCCGGCGTCGATCCGGCAACGCTCCCCGACTATGACGCTATCTTCGCCGCGTCGCTCTCCCGTTCCCCCGCCATCCTTGGCTTCTCGCGCACCCCCTCCGGCAAGCCTTTGACCGGCGGTCCGAAGGGCGGCTTCGCCATTTCCGGGCCGGATCCGAGCGACTCGATCCCATTCCTCACCGGCACCGCCGCGCCGATCGCGCTGCTCCGCGACGCCGCCCCCGGCCTTGCGTCGGTAAGCCTCAATTCCGAACTCTCGGCCGGCGCCGTGCGCCGCATCCCCATGCTGTGGACCAACGGCGCGCAGCTCTTTCCCACCCTGTCGCTTGAGTCCCTGCGCATCGCCCTGGGTATCGGCGCCGTGGTGGTCTTCGGCGATACCGCTGCGGAGGGCTATGTCGAGGGCCTCAAGGTCGGCGAGTTCGACGTCCCCCTCACCTCCGAGGGCGACCTCTGGCTCTACTACAGCCGTCCCAATCCTGATCTGATGGTCTCCGCCGCCAACATTCTCGGCCGCAACTACCAGCAACAAGCCGACCGCATCGCCGGCAACATCGTGCTGATCGGCACCTCCGCCTCGGGCCTGCTCGATCTCCACAACACCACGCTCGGCGACAACGTCGCCGGGGTCACTATCCACGCCCAGGCCATCGAGCAGATCCTCTCCGGCACCTATCTCAGCCGCCCCGACTGGGTCGCGGGCCTCGAGATCGTCGGCTTCTTGGCGCTCGGCGCGCTGCTGGTCGTCATTGTGTTGCTGCTCGGCCCGATTGCCGGACTTGCTGCGGGTGCCCTGGCCCTCGTTGCCGCCATCGGCTTTTCCTGGTGGATGTTCATCGGCCAAGGCGCCATGCTCGATCCGAGTTTCCCGCTCGTCGGCCTGACGCTGCTCTACCTCGCCCTGGTGTTCTTCCGCTTCGTCACCACCGAGCGCGCCAAAAAGCAGATCCGCCGCGCC
>JBKJMF010000087.1:0-5212 GCA_046596525.1 Devosia sp.
TTGTCGCGCTGATCGCCTATGTCTGGGGCGAAGGGCCGGTGGCGCTCGGCTTCCTGGCGCTGGCCTTCGCCTTGCCCTACGTCATCGCCGGCCCCCTGCTCGCCACGTGGGTCGACCGTGCCGATCTGAAGCGCGTGCTGCTGCTGTCCAACCTCGGCCGCGGTGTCCTGACCTTCGCATTGGCACTCGCACCCAGTGTCGAAGTCCTGTTGCTGGTCGTGCTGCTGCGCGGCATCGTCGACTCGGTTTTCACGCCGGCCCGGCAGTCGACCATCCAGCTGACCACACCCGAACCCCTGCTCATGGCCGCCAATGGTCTGCACCAAGGCATCAATCAGACCAGCAAGATCCTCGCACCAGCCCTTGGCGGTCTGCTGCTGGCGCTGATGCCGGCGCAGGGGGTATTCGTCATCAACGGCTTCCTGTCGGTCGTGGCCTTCATCATCCTGCTGGGACTGCAGCTGCCTGCACGGGCCCATATGGAGCATGACGTCGAGGAACCGTTCCTTGTTCGTGTCTCAGGCGGCATCGCTGAGTTCGGCCGCAACCGGCTGCTGCTCGCCGTGCTGATCTTCGCCTCTGCGGCGAACTTCACGTTCTTCCTCTACGACACGCAAATTGCGCTGCTCACCAGCCAGTTGGGCTATGACGTGACCGCATTCGGCCTGACCATCACTGCGTCGGGCCTTGGTGGCGTTACCGCAGCCTTCCTCGCGGGCCTGATGAAGCCCACGCGGCCACTGGTGCTGATGGCGCTTGCCGCGCTGGTCTCGGGCCCGGTGACGATCGCCGCGGCGCTGGCCGCTGTCTGGGGTGTCGCCATCCCGTTCCCGCTGTTCTGCCTCGTCATGGCGGTGATGGGCGGCTCGACGGTGTTCATGCTGGTGCCCTACCGCGCGGTCATTCAATCCGAGACCCCGCCGGACCGGATCGCCCGCGTTACCTCTGCCGGCGAAGCGGCGATGACCACCGCAATGATGAGCGCACCGCTCCTCGGCAGCTTGATCGTCACCGGCTTCGGTGTCCCGGCGCCATTCATCGTCGGCGGCGGGTTGGTTGTCCTCCTCGGTCTCGGAGCGCTGGCATTCGCTCTGCGCCGGTAGCGTTTTGGTGACGCGCGGCATGCAGTATGCTGATCCACGGAATCACGGGGTCGAGCCACCGATATGTCGCTAAAGGTCGAGCTGAAGCCGGGCGAGCGCCTGATCGTCGGCAACTGCGTCATCACCAACTCGGATCAGCGCACGCGGCTGTTCATCGATGGTAAGGCGCCAATCCTGCGCGAGAAGGACATCTTGACCTTCGACACCGCCGACAGCCCGGCGAAGCGCATCTATTTGGCGGTCCAGCTCATGTATATTCATGAGAACGTCGAACGACTGACGCAAGACTACTTTCAACTGGTCAATGACATCATCACAGCAGCGCCATCAACAATCCGCATTGTTGACGAAATCAATAACGAGATATTAACCGGCTCCCTGTACAAAGCTCTCAAGGCTGCGAAGAAGCTGATCCAGTACGAACAGGAACTCCTCGGCAATGCAGAATAGTGCGGCCCTCGCCTACCAGCAGGTAGGCAGGCAGACGGTCAATCCTCGTCTCCTTGAGGCGAACCTCCTCTCTCGAGCTGCCGGCCAGATGCAGCGCGTTCGTGACGACTGGGACAACGAGCGTCACGAGCTGACGACCGCCCTGATGTTCAACCGCAAGCTCTGGACGGTGTTCCTCGGCTCGGTGACCGGCGACGAAAGCTCGCTTCCCAAGTCGCTGCGCGAGAACATTGCCAATCTCGGCCTATTCGTGATGAAACAGACGATGACTATCCAGGCCGAGCCCTCGGCCAACAAGCTCACCGTGCTGATCAATATCAATCGCGAGATCGCTACTGGCTTGCGCGCCGGCCAGAGTTGATCTCAGTGCCGCATTTCAGATAACAAAAAGCCCGCGGCGACGCGGGCTTTTGCATTTCCAGGTCGAGACTTAGCGAGCACTACCTCATGTAGTTGACGAGCGACAGCTGGCTCAGCAGCGCCGTCGTCTGGTAGCTCGCCTCGAGCCGGGTCTTCAGCGCCAGAATCTCCATCGCCACGGTCTCGGTCGGCGCCGCTTCGATCTGCTCGAGCATATTGCCCAACTGCGCCGAGTGCGCCGTGTGCCGCTCGGCGATGGCTCCAGTCGTGCTCTGCGCCAGCCCAATCTCAACGGTGATGGCCGCCAGCGAGCCCGGCTGATTGTCCTTGGTATCGGCGAGCCGCGAAGCGTTTCGCGACATCATCGAGCTGTAGCGTTCCTCGGAGGTCGGATCACTGTCGGGGAAATCCTGCACGGAAACGGCCGCGAGGGTCTGGATCAGGTTGAGGAAGCCGCTTTCGTTGGCCTGGACGCCGTAGCCGACGGTGGTGCCCTCGCCCACCCGCGCGGTCACCGTGTTGCGTGGATCGGCGCTGTCCTCGCCATTGTACCAGAACATGGTGTTGGCCGAGGTGCCGGCGATCAGCCCTGTGGCGATGTCGAAGGGCGGGCCGTCGACGCGCATCACCTGCTCACCCTGCCCGTTGAAAAAGTTCTCCGCAGCGGCATAGGCCGAGGCAGAGACCAGCTTGGTTTCAGCCAGGTGCTTCACCGAGCCGGCGAGCGCCGTACTGAAGTTCGCAGCTGTAGTGTCGGCATCGGCGCCGATCTGGAACTCGCCGTCGCCCGGCGTGCCGGTGGTCGCGACGAGAACGATCTGCTCCTCGGTACCGTCGGGCATGGTGAAGCTGATCTGAACCTTGTCACCGGCAGTCGGCAGCGGCGTGCCGAACTGCACCGTCAGGGCCGGCGGCGGACCACCACCTGGGGCGGTCACCGCGATGTTCGCCGAAGTGGGGGTGACGCCGGAAAGTTTCATACCGAACACGGTGCTCTCTTCGCCGAGCGTCACCGTGTCGGTCGCGGTGCTGATGTCGAGCCGGCCGAGATGGTCCGCCCCCAGATCGGCAAGCTTCCGCTCGCTCGCCACCTGCTTGAAGCCGGCGCGCGCACCGACGCCGTTCATCAGCTCGGACGGCGTCGACACCGGCTTGCTGTCAGTGCGGTTGCCTCCGAACATGTAGCGGCCGGCGATGTCGGTGTTGAGCAGGGTCATCACCTCATCGAAGCGCGAGGCGGCGAGCGTCGGGGTGGTCTGGAAGTTGATGCCGGACGTGCCACCGCCGCCCGAGATCGCTGCGGCGCGGGCATCGGACTCGATGGTGTCGAGCCGGCTCATCACCGTGTCCAGCACTTCGAGGCGCAGGTTCACCGTCGAAATCGACTGCTGATAGCCGTCCATCCGAGCCATACGCTGGCGCAGCGCCAGGTCGAAATAGCGGTCCGAGCCCATCTCGGCGAGCGTCGAGGCCTTGTCGCCGCTCGACAGCTGCGTCTGCAGCTGGTCGTAGCGCTCCTTCATGGCGGTGATGTTCTTGATGCCGTTGGCGAGCGGGAACATCGTCTTGCCGACTGAGGTCATGGTGTTCGCTCCTATAGCTGCATCAGGGCATCCATCAGTTCCTGCACCACACTCATCACGCGCGCATTGGCGGCGAAGGCGTTCTGCAGTTCCATCAGGCGTGCCATTTCTTCGTCGACATCGACGCCGTATTCACTGTCGAGGCGCTGGGTCAGCGCATTGAGCGTCAACTCCTGCGTCTCGTTATCCGAGATCGCGGCTGCCGCCGCGTTGCCCTGGAAATTGATAGTCTGCGAGATGATGTCGGCAACCGTGCCGCCGAGGCGGAAGCTGGCGGTGGTGCCGCTCGATCCCTCGGCGCCGGCAAAGCGCATGCTGTCGAGGTTCGAGACGATCTGGTTCAACCTGCTCTGGTCGCCGAGCGGCGTGGTGCCGGTGTACTGCACCAGCAGCTTGTTGTCGCTCACCACCGCCTGGTTGACGCTGATGCGACCGGCGAAGCCCAGCTTCTGCCCGACACCATCGAGGCTGTCGGTGAAATCGGTGTTGTTGGTATCGACGAACAGCGAGAAGCCAAGGCTGCCGTTCTGGACGCCGGCGGCGGTGGTGCGGGTCTGCAACGACAGCATATCGGTGGTGCCGGCAGCGCCGTCATCCATCACCCGCAACGTTGTGCCGGATGGATTGCTGATGGAGAAGCTGGTGCCGAGCTTACCCTGCAACTGCGCCGCGACCGATGCGATGCCGCCGGAGAAATCGAGACCGACCACCCGGGCGCCATTGGCATCGACATAGTCGAGCGGCAGCTTCGAGGTGTCATCGACCCGGAGCACACGAACCGTCTTCTCGGCCCCGCCCTGCAGGTATTTGAAGGTGAACTCGTTGCCGTTGCGGACGTTGGCGAGATCGACCTCATAGCCATTGGAGGCACCGGAGGTCACCTGCGTGCCCGCCGTGACGTTGGTCGACATCGATTTTGCCAGCGACGACGCGACCTCGTCGAGCTGATCCTGTGCCTGCACCAGCGTTTGATCGCGCAGCTGTATCAAGCCGGCGAGTTCGCCGGAGGTCAGCACGTTCTGCTTGACCAGATCGATCTCGAGCCCGGCCGGCGTCATGATGGTAAGCTTGCCCACACCGCTGACCGCATCGTTCGGGCTGAAGCGCGAGCTCGCCGACAGTGCCCCGGCACTCTCGTACTGGAACACCGAGGCCCTCACATCGAGGATGCCGACACCCGAGCGGGTCATCAGCGAGACGGTGCCGTCGCCACGATAGCTGACGCGCAGATCCATCTGCTGGGACAGCCCTTCGACCAGCCGGTCGCGCTGATCCAGCAGCGTGGCGCGCGAGCCGGGGTCGATGCCCTGATCGGCGAGCCTGAGGTTCACCTTCTCCAGCGATTGCAGCTGGTTGTTGATCGTATCGACGCTGTTGGAGAGCCGGGCCTCAGTCTCCTGGCGGAGCGACTGGATGTCCGAGGTCAGCCGGTTGAGCGTGCCGGCCAGGGCTTCCGCCTTCTGCACTAGGTCGGCGCGGTTGGCGTAGCTGTCCGGGCTGGTGGCGGCCGCCGCAAGGGCGCTCTCGAAGCCGTTGTAGGCGCTGTCGATCGAACCGCTGGTGCCGGGCTTGCCGAACAGCGTCTGCACGCGGTCGAGGAAGCTCGCCTTGACGCTGGAAAAGCCGGATTCCGCCGTGGCACGTGTGTAGTGCTGCTGCAGGCTCTGGTTGAAGGTGCGGGTGAGCTGGCCCTCGCGGGCATAGGTGGAGTTGACC
>JBKJMF010000355.1:0-13756 GCA_046596525.1 Devosia sp.
CCGAGGCCGTTCGCCGATAGTGATCTCGAGTTCCAATGCACTGCCACCGCGTAGCACTCCCAAGCCGATATTCGTTCCTACGGTGCCGGTGCTCAAACGTTCGGCGACGTCGCCGACCGAATGCACCTCTGCACCACCCCATGTGGTGATTATGTCGCCAACAAGGAAGCCCCCTTTTGCCGCAGGGCTGTCCTGCTCGAGACCGACGACGATGGCGCCGCCATCCTTGCCGAGCGGATGGAGGCTGACGCCGAGCCAGCCGCGTGGGACATAGCCCTTTTCGCTGAGGGTGGCGACGGCGCGGGCAATGGTAGCGGCGGGGATGGCGAGCGTGCGGCGCCCGGCGCCGGTGACGGCCATGCCGATGAGGCTGCCATCAGGCGCCAGCACGGCGCCGCCCTCGCTGCGGCCGGAGAGGCGCAGGCCCAGGGTGATGCGCGCATCGATATCGCCGCCGCGCATGCTGCGCCAGGCGGGGCCGACTTCGGTCACCGAGGCGAGACCGGACAGCACCGAGTGCTCGCCGCGGCCGGTAGTGAGGGCGAGCGAGCCCGGCGCGGGGGTTGCAGCGTGGGTCCAGTCGGCGAACTCGCCGGTATCGAATTTGAGCAGCACGACGTCGGTGGAGGGGTCGCGGCCAGCGATCTGGGCGGAGACTTCGCTGCCATCTGCCTTCAGCACGGCGACTTCGTCCTCGCCTTCGAGGACTTCCTCGGCGGTGACGGCCAGGCCGGTGCGCCAGATGAAGCCGCTCAGTTCGCGGCCATCGCGGCCCTGGATGGCGATGAGGCGCGGAGCGGCGGAGGCTGTGAGGGCGGCGAGGGAGTCGGAGAGCGCCTGCAGTTCGGGGAAGGACATTTGGGGTGGCCTTGTTTCGGTGTTGGCGAAAACTTGCGCCCGGACCGGCCGGCTCGAAAGCTCCCCATATGGGCAGGATCGCGGCGCCGGGCGGCGAAACCCACATTTGCGGGACGAAACTGCCGGAGCATCCCGATGCCGCAAGCCCTGCCCTACCCGACCACCGACCAGCGCCTGCTCGATGTCTATTCGCTCACCGTGTCCGAAGTCGCCGAGGCGGTCGGGCCGGCGGTGGGCATGGTGACGACCGACGGCAAGGGGCATGGCTCGGGCGTGGTGCTGTCGCAGGATGGGCTGGTGGTGACCAACTCGCATGTGGTGGGCAACCATCGGGATGTGCACCTGGCGCTACCGGATGGGCAGCGGTTGGCCGGGCGGGTGCTGGGGGCGGATCCCGACACCGATCTCGCGATCCTCAAGGTCGATGGTAGCGCGCTGCCGATCGCGGCGCTGGGCGATAGCGGCAGCCTGAAGCGCGGGCATATCGCCATCGCCATCGGCAATCCGCTGGGGTTCGAGTCGACGGTGACGGCGGGGGTGATCTCGGCGCTGGGGCGGAGCCTGCGCTCACCCTCGGGGCGGCCGATCGAGGACGTGATCCAGACCGATGCGGCGCTGAACCCGGGCAATTCGGGTGGCGCGCTGGTCTCCAGCCTGGGGCAGGTGGTGGGGATCAGCACGGCGATGATCGCCGGGGCGCAGGGCATCTGCTTTGCGGTGGCCAGCAACACGGTGAAGCTGGTGCTGGGCGAAGTGCTGCAGCATGGCGGGGTGCGGCGGGCTTATCTCGGCGTGGCGGCCGATACGGTGAACCTGCCGCGGCGGGTGGCGGATGCGGCGCATGTGGGGAGCCACACCGCGGCGGTGCTGCACTCGATCGTCGACAATGGTCCGGCGGCGCGGGCCGGGGTGCGCGAGGGCGACGTGCTGCTGAGCCTCGACGGGCGGCCGGTCGAAGGTCCGGGGCCGCTGCTGCGGATGCTGACCGCCGACGCCATCGGCCAGCGAGTGCGGCTGCAGGTGCTGCGGCAGGGCCGGCTGCTGGAGTTGGACGCGGTGCTGACGCAGCGGCCGACGGGGCCGGAGGTGCGCTGAGGCGCTGGACTCTCGGTGATCCTCCCCCGTGGAACGGGGGAGGGGGACCGCCGAAGGCGGTGGAGGGGGCGGCAACAAACGCCGAGTCCAGTCTCGCCCCCTCCACCAGCTTCGCTGGTCCCCCTCCCCCGCTTCGCAGGGGAGGATCACCGAGAGTCCGGTGGGATTGTTCCACCCGTCTTGCTGCTGTGACGGCCGTTCAATACGGTGATCACAATGGCGGAGGACAGTAAAATGGCTGCTGAGTGCAAGGTAATTCGTGGCGGCGAGGGCTTTCACGGCAAGCAGGGGCTCGATTATTTCGCCGGGGTTTCGGCGGAGTCGGCGGGCTCAAAGGGCATCTGCATGCACATGGCGGTGATTCCGCCGGGCGCCGAGGCCAAGCCGCACTATCACGAGGCGCATGAGACGGCGATCTTCCAGATCGAGGGCTCGACCTCGTTCCGGCACGGGCCGAACCTCGAGTTCACCGATGTGGTCAACGAGGGCGACTACGTCTACATCCCCGCCGGCGTGCCGCATCAGCCGTTCAACCCGACCAACCGGATGGCGCGGGCGCTGATTGCGCGGACCGACCCGAACGAGCAGGAAAGCGTGGTGCTGATCTAGGAGCGCCCGCGATGCAAAAGCTGCTGGTACTGCAAGCACTCTGGTCGATGCTGGGGCTGAAGGGGGCGCCGCCGGAGCGGTCGCTCGAGGTCAATATCGAGATGATCGCGGGCGCCGGATTCGACGGGTTCGGTACGCTGTGGACCGACCAGGACGAGGCGCAGCGCGCGGGCCGGCTGGCGAAATCGGCCGGGCTGGTGGTGGAGGGCCTGTGCTTTCCTACCGACATCGACAGCCTCTTGCCGGTGCTCGAATGGGGCGCGGCGTATGGGGTGCACCATATCAACATCCAGCCCAACGTGAGGCCGCGGACGCTGGCCGAAGCCGTGCGGATTGCGGAGGGCTGGCTGCGGCTCAGCGAGCAGGTGCCGTTCCCGGTCTATGTCGAGACGCATCGCGACCGGATGACCAATGACCTGCACTTTACCCTCGACCTGATCGCGGCGCTGCCGGAGCTGAAGCTGCTCGGCGACCTGTCGCATTACGTGGTGGGGCGCGAGATCGCGCTGCCGGTGTCGCCGGAGATCGAGGCGCAGATGGCGGTGATCCTCGAGCATTGCTGGGCGTTCCACGGCCGGGTGGCGAGCAGCGAGCAGGTGCAATTGCCGCTGTCGTTTCCGCAGCATGCGCCGTGGATAGAGCAGTTCAGCACTTGGTGGCGGAACGGCTTTGCCGACTGGAAGACCCGGGCCGGGCCGGATGAGGCACTGAGCTTCGTTTGCGAGCTGGGGCCGCAGCCCTATGCCATCGCCGGAGCTGACGGGGCGGACCTGACCGACCGCTGGGTGGAGTCGCTGCAGCTGCGCGATCTGGCGCGGGCGGCGTGGGGCAGAACGATAAATTGATTGGCGGCTGGCGCGCCGCCGCCACAATGATGCGCAAGCTGAGGCAGTAGAACGTTCTGGTGGGCAGCCTTTTTCGGGGGCCAGTTCTGTGCAGACGAAGACGATCGGCAGTATCGGTCCGTCGCGGCGGGCGTTTCTTCTGGGCGCGGCGAGTTTCGGCGGCCTATCCCTGAGCGGCTGCTCGGCGATGATCGGCGGGCGGCAGATGACCGTGCCCAACCTGCTGCCGGCGATCATTTCGCCCTACTACCTGCAGATCTACGGGTCGATGCCGGAGGAGAAATTCCCGGTGCCGGCGGTCGACCTCAACAAGGTCGACCAGGCATTCCTGAGGACCGAGGTGGACGATCCGACCGGCGAGCGGCCGGGGACCATCGTGGTCGAGACCTCGCAGCGCTACCTCTATCTCGTGCAGGACAACGGCACTGCCATCCGCTACGGCGTCGGCATCGGGCGCGACGGCTTCACCTGGTCGGGGCGCGGCAGCATCGGGCGCAAAGGCCAGTGGCCGACCTGGTACCCGCCCGCATCGATGATGCAGCGGCAGCCCGAGACGCGCGAATTCGCCGGCGGCATGCCCGGTGGACTGAGCAACCCGCTGGGCGCGCGGGCCATGTACATCTATCGCGGCGGGGTGGACACGATCTACCGCATCCACGGCACGCGCGAATACTGGAGCATCGGCAAGGCGGTGTCGTCGGGCTGCGTGCGGCTGATCAACCAGGACGTGATCGACCTGTATTCACGGGTGTCGGTGGGGACGCAGATCATCGTGCGGGGGTGAGCGTGGCGGCGCTTGGGATCGCAGCTACTGGGCCTCCGGAACCAACCGCACAGCCGCACCATTGAGTCTGGTTTTGGAGGGATGGACAGATGGCGACAGATGCGAAGGGCCCGCAGGTTGCGCGGGTCGACCAGGTGATTGACGAGAACGGCGTGCCGATGGCGCTGCCGGAGGACTCGACGCTGCAGGCGACACACGATGTGGAGCGCGCGATCGGCTCCACCGGGCCCAGCAACTGGTGGCAGCTGGCCCTGATCGGGATCGGCATCGTTGCCGCGATCCTCCTGGGGTTCCAGCTGCTCGCCAGCAACACCACGGCGCCGGTCGTCGTGCCGCAGGCGACCACGACGCAATGAAAAAGGCCCGGGACGAACCCGGGCCTTGAACTTGATCGATCCGGGAAATCAGCCCTGGATGGGTGAGAGTTGGATTTCGACGCGGCGGTTTTGCGCGCGGCCGGACTCGGTGCTGTTGGAGGCGATCGGATCCTCCTCGCCCTTGCCGGTGATGTAGAAGCGGCGCTGGTCGACGCCCTGGCTGGCGAGAATGGTGGCGACCGAGGTGGCGCGCTTCTGGCTCAGGTCCAGGTTATAGCTGTCCGAGCCCTGCGAGTCGGTGTGGCCGTAGACGTCGATGACGGTCTTGTTGAACTTCTTCAAGACGAGGCCAACCGAAACCAGGGTTTCGCTGAACTGCGGCTGCACTGTCGACGAGTCGGTGGCGAAGGTGATGTTCGACGGCATGTTGAGGATGATCTGCTGGCCGACGCGGGTGACCGAGACGCCGGTGCCCTGGAGTTGAGCGCGAAGCTCGGCTTCCTGCTGGTCCATGTAGCTGCCGATGGCCGCGCCGGTAAGGCCGCCGACACCGGCGCCGATCAGTGCCGCGACGCGCGGGTCAGCCCCGGTGGCGGCGCCGATGATGCCGCCGACGACCGCGCCACCGCCCGCGCCGATCAGCGCGCCGCCGGTGGTGCTCGAGAGCTGGCTCTGGCCGGTATAGGGATTGATCGAAGTACAGGCGCTCAGCGACAGGGCCGCGAGGCCGGCGATCAGAATTCTGGATTGCATTGACGTCCCCCGTAGGTGCGGCGCTCGTTCTCGCCACCGATTGCGGCAGCAAGGCGGTCGCTCGGCGCCTTTGCCCGCGTGTGAGGTTAGATCATTTCACCGTTTCGTTGAAACGGCGAAATGCTCAGTTTTTGCTTGGTCGCGCTTTCGAACCGGAAAAGTCTGCAACTTTTCCTGAAAGCGCTCGGTATCAGGATCGCTCCGTGTTGAAGCGATCGTTTTGGTGGGTGAGCGGGCTCAGCCGTGCGCCCAGCCACCGTCGACGAGGAAATCCTGGCCGGAGATCATCCTCGAATCGTCGGCGGCGAGGAACAGCACCATGCGGGCGATGTCCTCGGGGTAGAGCCGGCCCTTCACCGGCTGGACCTGCTCCAGCATGGCGAAGGCCTCGGGCGTGGCCCAGAGCTTGAGCTGCCGTTCGGTCATGATCCAGCCCGGAACGAGCGTGTTGGCGCGGATGCCGTGCTTGCCGTACTCACGCGCCATCGAGCGAGACATGCCATGGGCGCCGGCCTTGGCCGAGGTGTAGACGGTCAACTCGGGGGTGTTGGTCATCCAACTGACCGAACCGAAATTGATGATCGAGCCCCTGCCCGCTGCGATCATCCCCGGTGCCACCGCCTGCACGGCAAAGAACGCGTGCTTGAGGTTGACGGCCATGCCGCGATCCCAGCCTTCGGGCGTCATCTCGGCGATGGTGTGCCGCGTGTCGTTGGCGGCGTTGTTGACCAATGCCAGCGCCGGCCCATGCGCGGTCTCGAAGCCTTTGATGGCGGACTGATAGGCGGCGATGTCGGTAATATCGCAGCGGGTGAACTGCACCGTTGCCCCGGCGGCCGTAAGTTCGGCGGCGAGCTTGTTGCCGGCCTCGTCGGCAATGTCGACGAAGCCGACTTTCGAGCCCTGCTCGGCGAAGGCGCGGACCATACCTTCGCCGATGCCGGAGGCGCCGCCGGAGACGACGACGGGCATGCCTTTGAGGCTGGGATAAATGGCGTAGTCAGACACGGAAAACCCCCGGGAAAACTGTTGTTGCGGGGGATTTAGCGTGAGGCGCGGCGTGCGGCAAGGCGACTTCCGTACGCTGCGGTACGCAGAGGCACGATTTGTCACCGGGAAGACATATGCGCTGGCTAGGGGGAGCGCTTCATCCTCCTCACGAAGTGCGCTCGTCATGTCCCTCGATCTCGTCAAACCCTCCCAGATTGCTCTGCTCAACGGTCCGCCGCAGGAAGAGCGGGATCGGCTCGACGCGCTGGAGCGCACCGAGGCGAACCACGCCACGGCGATGGCCGGGCTCGAGTGCCTGCAGCGGGTTGAAGCACCGGCGACGGATCGCAGTGCGGTGCTGTCGTTTCCGCTGACCGTTGCGGCGTGGAACCTCGAGCGCTGCTATGCGGTGGAGCAATCGGCGGCGATGCTGAAGCGCGAGGGCGCCGATATTGCGCTGCTGTCGGAGGTCGACAATGGCATGGCACGGACCGGGCAGCGGCACACGTCGCGCGACGTCGCGGCTGAGCTGGACATGGCTTATGCGTTCGGGGTGGAGTTCCTGGAGCTGGAATTGGGCGCCGAGGTAGAACTCGAGTTCTGCGAGGACGACTTCAACCGGCACGGCTTTCACGGCAACGCGCTCCTGGCGCGGACAGCACTGCAGACGCCGGTGATGATCCGGCTCGAGCCGCACGGGCACTGGTTCACTCCGGAGAGCCCAGCGCGGCGGGTGGGCACGCGGTGTGCCATCGCGGCGAGCGTGATGACGACGGAGGGGCCGCTCTGTGCGGTGTCGGTGCATCTCGAAAATCGTGGCGATGCGGCTTATCGCGAGGCGCAGGTCACGCGGTTGATCGATGCGATCGATGGGCTGGCGGGCGATGCGCCAGTGATCATCGGGGGCGATCTCAATACGGGGCTGGCGGATGGCGGCGACTTTGAGAAGGAGACGCTGTTCGCGCATGCTTATGACCGCGGCTTCGAGCGGCATGGCGGGCCGATCGGGCAATCGACGACGCGGCCGAGCCGGGTAAGCCGGAATCCACGTGGGACGTGGAAGCTCGACTGGTTCCTGACGCGCAGGCTGGTGATCGAGGAGAGCCGGATCGTGGCGTCGGTGGCGGATGACGGCGAGGTGCTGTCGGACCACGATATGGTGGTGGCGAAGGTGGCGGGGTTCGCGCGCTGAACGAAGCGATCACCACAGGCAGACGGCCCCCTCCCGGCCTCCCCCATGAAGGGGGAGGTGAAGTGTCGAGGCTGTGGCTGGATCGGGCCTAAGAACAGGTGCGGCACCTCCCCCCTTGTGGGGGAGGATGGGAGGGGGCCGTCTGCCTGTAGTTACACCGCGTCGTCTTCGACGATGACCTTCCCCGTCGGGGCGACGTCCATCGCCTCAACCTTCTGCAGCAGCGTTTCGATCTTTTCGACGTTGGCGATGTGCCGGGTTTCCATCGAGAAGTTCAGCGTGACGTACTCGCGGCCGGGGCAGAAGGTGCAGATGTTGGCCGCCGGGTGCCAGGCGCCGCAATAGATCGGCTCCATCATGCCGTGGGTCATCGGGCCGTAAGTGCGGTGCGGCGGGACCAGAGTGAGCACAATGTGGATGCCGCCGTTGAAGCGCCAGAAGCGCTTGCCGGGCAGGAACGGCGCGATGCGGTTGAGGCCGCGCAATGCCTTGAACATCGAGTTCATCATCACCTGGAACTTGGTGATGTCCTTCTTCTCGATCTTGTCGATGGTGTCGTCGACCTTGCGGACATAGGCGACGAAATCGTCGATGACCTCGAACTTGGCTTCGAGCGCCCGGACGCGGAAGAAGTCGTCATCGGCGTCGTGGCGCTTGCCGTCGAGCATGGTGTAGGCGGCGCCGATCACCTTTTTCGACATGTGCCGGTCCTCGCCCTCGCCGTTGAGGGCGTGGGTGACGAGCGCGAACATGAGGGAGCGCTGGCGAACGCCGAGCTTGTTGGCGAGCAGGCGCAGCCGGTGGCGCTTCAGCGCCAGGGTCTTGAAGCTCCACGGCTTTTCGGCCGGCGCCAGAATGTTGGCGAGGGTAATGTACATGAAGGTCATGCCCCAGCCGCGGAGCGTTCCCTTGATGCGGGCGCCGAGGCCGACCTTGTTGGACTTGTCGGACATAACGCCGTGGCCGGCGGAGGCCGAGCGGGTGAGCAGCGCCGAATCCGAGCCCTCGAGCAGCGCATGGCTCGAGCGGACCTGGATCATCGAGGCGCGGCCATCGGCGTCGGGACCGCCGCGGCGGACCACCGCGGAGACGCGGAACAGCGGCAGGTCGTCACGGGCGAAGATATCGGGCGATTTCGACACCCATTTGTCGGGGTAGCCGTCGAACTCATCGACTTCCTCGACATGGGTGATGGCATCGAGCAGATGCTTGGGGAACGGCTGGCCGGGACGGGCGCCGACGAAGCCGTGGCTCAGCTGCGGGGCCAGCGCCACCATATCGGCGACGAGGTTGGCCAGCGAGTCCTTGGTGAAATGCGACTTCGAAGCGGCGGTGAAGAACACCGTGTCGCGCGCCTCGTAGAGGAACCACTGGAAATCGGTGAACAGCGCTTGCGGATGCTTGTTGACGGCGGCGAGTGCGAGATCGAGCACCTCGGCGTGGTCGTTTGCGAAGCTGGACGAAGAGAAGCTCTTCATGGCGGATCCCCCTGTTTCCGTACGGTTGATACTAGCGGACGCCAAAGCCGGGTCAACGGAAAGGCATCGGGGCCGTTAACTCGGGTGGAGCGGCCAATGCGAGCGGGAGTGACATGGCCGCGCTGAACCCATTCTGAACGGAGAATAGCACTGATCGGAGAAGCCCGATGCGACAACCTACGCACATCTGTTTGATTGGCAGCGGGGCGCCCATTGTTTAGGATGGTTCCAAGGTTCGCTGGCAAGGCTCAGCCCTGCCAATGACTTGTATTAGGCGCCGCGCGGCGAATTGACCTATGTCAATGCCGGTGCAGCGGGACTAGCTATCGGTTCGCAGGTGGGGTCGCCAAGCAGGCGCATGGCCTGCACTACGAGAGTGGGACAATGGACTATCGCGGGTTTTTCGAGGACGCCGTCGACACCTTGCGGCAGGAAAAGCGGTATCGCGTTTTCGCCGACCTCGAACGAATTGCCGGGCGTTTTCCCCGGGCCATCTTCCGGGACTCCGCCGATAACCAGCGCGAGATCACCATCTGGTGCTCGAACGACTATCTCGGCATGGGCCAGCACCCCAAGGTGATCGCGGCGATGCAGGAAACGGCGGCCAAGCTCGGCGTCGGCGCCGGCGGCACGCGCAATATCTCGGGCACCAACCGCCCGCTGGTCGAGCTGGAGCGTTCGCTCGCCGACCTCCACCGCAAGGAATCGGCGCTGGTGTTCACCTCGGGGTTCGTCTCGAACGAAGCCGCGATTTCGACCATTGCGCGGCTGTTGCCCGATTGCGTGATCTTTTCGGACCAGCTCAACCACGCCTCGATGATCCAGGGCGTGCGCCAATCGGGCATGGAAAAGAAGATCTTCCGGCACAACGACGCGGGGCACCTCCGCGAGCTGCTGGCCTCGGTGGATCGGAAGCGACCGAAGTTGATAGTCTTCGAATCCATCTACTCGATGGATGGCGACGTGGCGCCGATCGCCGAGATCTGCGACCTCGCCGAGGAATTTGGCGCGCTGACCTATATCGACGAAGTGCACGCGGTGGGCATGTACGGCCCGCGCGGCGGCGGCATTGCCGAGCGCGAGGGCCTGATGGGCCGGATCGACATCATCGAAGGTACGCTGGCCAAGGGCTTTGGCGTGATGGGCGGCTATATCGCCGCCAACCGGGCGATCATCGACGCGGTGCGCTCGTATGCGCCCGAGTTTATCTTCACCACCGCCCTGCCCCCGGCGCTTTGCGCGGCGGCGCGCGCCTCGATCGAGCACCTGAAGGTATCGCCGGTGGAACGCGCCGGCCAGCAGCGCCAGGCGCAGCTGACCAAGGATATCCTCGGCGATGCCGGCCTGCCGGTGCTGAAGACCGACACGCATATCGTGCCGATCATTGTCGGCGATGCGCGGCTGGTGAAAGCGGCGAGCGACATGCTGCTGGAAAAGCACAACATCTACATCCAGCCGATCAACTACCCGACGGTGCCCAAGGGCACCGAGCGGCTGCGCATCACCCCGACCCCGCTGCACACCGATGAGATGATCATCGAGCTGCGCCACGCGCTGGTCAGCGTGTGGGCCAGCCTCGAGCTGCAGCGCGAGCGCCCGACGGCGAAGGTCAGCTCGAACAAGCTGATGGGTGGGGATCTGACACTGAGCGGCGCTGGCGGCTGAGGGCTGCCTGGGGGTTTTTACTGAGGCAGACGGCCCCCTCCCATCCTCCCCCATGAAGGGGGAGGTGCCTCGCCGGTGCATTTTGCACGATCCAGCCACAGCCTCGACCCTTCACCTCCCCCATCATGGGGGAGGCCGGGAGGGGACCGTCTCTCTCAGTCAGCTTACCAGCGCCAGGGCTTCTTCCAGCCTGAACCCCCGCGCCCAGATCTCTCCACCGCCCGCCAGTTGCAGCCCATAGCGGATCAACGCCGCGGTCTCCGGCACTTGCATCGTCACTTCGCGGCGGGTCCAGTTGAAATCCCCCCGTGCCGGGGTGTTGGCGACATTCAGCGCCCGCCCATCCGCCGCATCCAGCTTCAGCCAGATGGCGCCGCGCTCGACCGCCTTGCCCATCAGTTCGGCGTCCAGCCGGATGGTCTTTCCGCGCCAGCCATCGGCGCTGATGGTGTGCATCAGGCCGCCGAACTCATCGACATCGACGATGCCGTTAGGGCTGGTGGAGGCGACGCGCATGGCGCCGGGGACATCCGGATCGAGGCCGGCGCGATAGGCGTTGCCGCGGCCGATGCCGGTGAGGGTCCAGCCGGCGGGGAGCGCGGGGGGATTTGCCTCGGCGTGGATGCGGGCGGAGAGCGTGTTCCAGTCGGCGAAGCCGAACTGCAGCGCCACCAGTTCGAGGCAATCGGAGTGGCTAAGCTCGAGCTTGCGGTCGGCGAGGCCCTGGCGGAGCGCGCGGGCCATCTGCTTGGCATCAAGGAAAGTCTGCATGGTCTGAACCTTTCACCGGGCAGCGAAGAGGGTCAGTGCTCGCGTTGCTGACGGCTTGCCCGAGGTCAAACCACAAAGGTGAAGTCGCGCGGTTCACCGTCCCCGAGGGGTGCGAGCGGCAGGCTGCACGGGCCTGTCGCTCAATGTCACCTTCGGGCGCGCGGAGTCAACCGGTGGACTGTGACACCGCGCTAGGGGATGATCGCAGCATGAAGCTCCGCCTCCACAGCCGCTATCAGAACTCCGCCGGTCAGCGCGTGCGGATCGTGCTGAACCTCAAGGGGATCGGCTACGAGTATGTGCCGGTGCCTTCGGCGGCGTCGCCCGAGTATCGCGCCATCAACCCGCAGGGGCTGATGCCGGCGCTGGAGATCGATGGGCGGATCGTGGCGCAGTCGATGGCGATCATCGGGTTGCTGGAGGAGCTCTATCCGGCGCCGCCGATGCTGCCGTCGGATCCGCTCGAGCGGGCGGAGGCGCGGGCATTTGCGCTGCTGATCGCGGCGGACCTGCACCCCATCAACAACAACCGGGTGCGGAAGTACCTCGCGGGGCCGATGGAGGCGAGCGAGGCGCAGGTGGACGGCTGGTACAGGCACTGGGTGGCGACGGCGTTCGAGAGTCTCGAGATTGCGCTGGCGCGGCGGACGCGGCCGGCGCGCTATGCCTTCACCGATGCGCCGGGGCTGGCCGAGGCCTGCCTCGTGCCCCAGATGGCCAATGCCCGGCGGTTCGAGTGTGATCTGGCGCCGTATCCGTTGCTGGAGGCGCTCGATGCTGCATGTCGCGATTTGCCGTCGTTCGTTGCAGCGCGGCCGGAGATGCAGTTGGATTTTCCGGGGTAGCTCGACATGCACCGGCTTGCCTTCTCCCCTTGCGGGAGAAGGTGGCGCGCAGCGCCGGATGAGGGGTATCTCTCCGCGCACTCAGTCGCTCGTCGCTACGCTCCGATCGCGCATCGCAAGCGATGCGGGACCCCTCATCCGGCCTTCGGCCACCTTCTCCCTCAAGGGGAGAAGGCAGCCGGTGCTTGCTGCCGCCCCCTCCACCAGCTTCGCTGGTCCCCCTCCCCCGCCACGCGGGGGAGGATCACCACCCCCGCCCCGCCCCTCAGCTCGTCAGCACGATGCGCATCAGATCAGCCGTGTTCCGAGCGCCGAGTTTTTCCATGACGCGGGCGCGGTGCACCTCGATGGTGCGGGGCGAAATGCCGAGCTGGCGGCCGGCTTCCTTGTTGGACTGGCCGTTGGTGATCAGCTGCAGCACTTCGCGTTCACGCGGGGTGAGCTGGTCGAAGCCGCGCACTTCAATGCGGCGGCGGCCGTTATCCGACATCGCCCCGAGCTGGATGTCGTGCTTGAGCGCATCGCGTACCGCGCGGACCAGGCGCTCGGAATCGATCGGCTTGGTGAAGACATCCGTCGCCCCGGCCTTCATGGCGAGCACGGCGGAATCGACCTCGGGCCGATCCTCGAGGATGAACACCGGCGTGCCGGTGCGCAGCGTCTTGACCCGCTTGAGGATGGCCAACCCGTCCTCGTTGCCGATGCGGATATTGACGATGGCGACATCGGGCCGGCGGCGTTCGACGCCGAGGAGGAAGTGCGCGGCATCGAGCGAGAACGCGGTCTGGAAGCCCTCGAGCCGAACAGGACGCTGAGCGCCTCGCAGGTTGCGGCATCGGCATCGAGGGTGTGGATCAGCCGATCCCGATGCAGAAATGACGGATAGTAGAATGACTCAGTCACGGCGTCCTCCGACAGCAAACGGCGTAAAGACGGGATCACGCACTCCGGCGCAGCGCGAGCCGAAAGCTCTGCGCGGACACCAAGGCGGACGATACAAGACGCTGTTCTTACGAGTATTCAGCCCAAACCAACGCAGCGAACTATCGTCGCGCACCATGCAACAAGTGTCCGTGCACTCCGATTAGAAGAACTACGTATGCGATGGCACTTAATGATGATAGGGATAAATGCCTGAACGGGTGGTGTCAAGGATGATTTTCCTAATTATATACGTGACAAAGCAGACCGTCTCAGATAGGGTCTGAGGCATAGGAGAATTGTCATGCGCCTCGATAGCCCGATCTTCACCAACGCCGATGCAGCCCGCGCTCATATCGAGAAGCAGCGTTGGCCGCATGGTCCGGTTTGCCCGCATTGCGGCAACGTCGATGGCGATAAGATCACCGCGCTCAAGGGCAAGGCGCATCGCCCCGGCCTCTACCAGTGCAACGAGTGCCGCGAGCAGTTCACCGTTACCGTTGGGTCGGTGTTCGAGAAGTCCAAGATTGCCCTGAACAAGTGGTTGCTGGCGACGTTCCTGCTGACCTCATCCAAGAAGGGCATGAGCGCGCATCAGCTGCACCGCATGCTTGGCGTGACCTACAAAACCGC